>JAGLTN010000304.1 GCA_023135255.1 Planctomycetota bacterium | reverse complement strand
TGATCGCCGACACTGCCTCGTCAAATTCGATATCGACTTTATTGCCTTTGGGATAAACCTTCGCGGATGCACCTCCGGAATTATATCTTATTTTAACCTTTGCCGTAAAAACATTCCTCGGCTCATCTATAAGCCAGTTCACACCGGATGCCGAAAGTTTATTATGCATTACCTCAGCTTTAGGCCCAAGTGTTACCCTGTTTTTCTCAGCATCAATACAAGTAACATAATAAGGCACTCCCATCGCAACACCCAGGCCTCGTCGTTGGCCTATAGTAAACTTGTGCACCCCCTGATGTGTGCCCAAAACTTTACCGCTGCTGTCAACGATGTCACCTTCACGGACAAGCTCAGGACATTTTTGTTCTATCAATCTGACATAATCATCGTCAGGCACAAAGCATATCTCCTGTGATTCTCCCTTATGTTCGATCCCGATGTTAAAATCGGCAACGATCTGCCTTGCCTGATCTTTAGTATAATCACCCATAGGCAAAATCAAATGTTTAAGCATCTCTCTGCAAACCATTGAAAAGACATAGGACTGATCCTTCGCTTTGTTCGTAGCCTCATATAAACCAGCCCCTGAATCAGTTTTAATAACACGCGCATAATGTCCCGTTGAAAGAAACTTTGCGCCATGTTCTCTGGCAAACTCCCATAGCTTCCCGAATTTTATTAACCGATTGCAGTAAACGCATGGATTAGGCGTCCTGCCGGCCTTATACTCACCGAAAAAATAATCCAGTATAAGCCCGAACTCTTTCCGAAAGTCGATCACATGTAATTTTATTCCAAGAGCCTGGGCGGCTTTTTCCGCATCAGCTCTCTCTGCTATAAAATGGTCGCAGGTGATCATAAACACACCTTCGCAATGGTAGCCCCTCTCAAGCAGCAATGCCGCCGTCGCCATAGAATCCACACCGCCGCTCAAAGCGATAAAAACTGTTTCCTTACCCTGTTCCATTTCACCTGCTATTTTAAAGATTAATCCTGCGGATAAATAATTATCCG
>JAGLTN010000303.1 GCA_023135255.1 Planctomycetota bacterium | reverse complement strand
AACACGAAAAATTAAACTGCTCTATCATGGGATTGGCGAATTTTAATAATCTGCCGCAATTCTACGGGTGTAAACCCGCAGATGAAGTTATCTGCCAAAGGCGGACGGGCACAAAGCGAACACGAAAAATTAAACTGCTTTAGCGTGGGATTGGCGAATTTTAAAATATATGAGGTTTTTTAAGCCAATGTGTGGCTTTGATGTTCTATTTCTATGGCTAATTCTTCGGATAATTTTTCAACGAGTTCCTTTACAGGTATGATCTCGGTGCATTTATATGCATTTGAGCCTGCAAAGGCAAAACATTCATCCATTTTTCCGATTTGTGCATTTGTCAGTACTTTGGCTATGCAGTATGGAGCTTCTTTTGGATTGCAACTTTTAAGGCACTTATATTGGCAATTGAATGGTATGGTTTCGCCGCTTTGAATTTTTTCAACAAATTTGTTTTTTATTACCCTTCCAGGCATGCCGACAGGGCTTTTAATTATGGTAATGTCACCAGGTTTTGCGTTTATATAAGCCATTTTGAAGTTTATATGTGCATCGCATTCATCGGTACACACAAATCTTGTACCCATCTGCACTCCGGCAGCTCCCATTTTAAGGAAATGAGCAATGTCTTTTCCGTCAAAGATACCACCAGCTGCGATAACGGGGATTTTAGGCTTAAAAGCATTAGCGGCAAGAATTACTTCAGTAACGATTTCGTCAAGAGTCTGGGCAGAGTTGTCTTCCAGGCTTTCATAGAGATATCCCAGATGTCCGCCGGCTTCGGGGCCTTCAACGACTACGGCATCCGGCAGTTTATTATAGCGTTTTTGCCATCTTTTGCAGATCATATTAAAAGTTCTTACTGAAGATACGATAGGTATAATCTTTACATCCTTACCGTTAAGGTCCTTAGGCAGATTCATTGGCAGACCTGCACCTGATATTATCATGTCCACATCTTCTTCGATCGCTGTTTTTACCAGGTCATCGTAATTAGAAAGAGCAACCATTATATTGACACCAATGATGCCTTTGGTGTTGCTTTTTGCCTTTCTAATCGTTTTTCTGAGTTCGTCGGCGTTGCGTTTTTCAAGCTCTTTGCTAAAAAAGTTTATATCTTCAACTAAACCCGCGACTGCAATGATCCCGGCACAGCCCGTATCAGCGACAGCAGAGGCAAGATTTA
>JAGLTN010000302.1 GCA_023135255.1 Planctomycetota bacterium | reverse complement strand
TTCGATGGTGTGGATGATTATGTCGAGATTCTAAATAGCGAGTCAATACAAAGCATCTGTGGAAGTGGAACTGTTTCATTATGGTTTAAGGCTGATACATTGCCGGCTGAAAGACATTATATATTTTCACACCCAGACTGGAGAAATGATAATAGAATATATATTAATCACACGGGTCCGGCGATGGTATTTTATATAGGAAGCACCGAAATAGACCCATCATTTACACTTTCAGTTGAGGTTTGGTACCATGCAGCATTTACCTGGGATGGATCAAATTACTTTGCCTACATAAACGGCGTTGAAAAATCAACCGGTAGTTATAATGGATTAACAGCAGTAAACGAAGATCTTTATTTAGGGGCATATTCTTCTAATAGCACTGAGTTCCTGGATGGTAAAATTGATGATGTGCACATTTACGATAGAGTTTTATCTGCTGAAGAAGTCTGGAAACTTTATCAAGAAGTTCATAGCCTAAAAGCTTTCGACCCCAATCCGATGGATAGAGCAAGAGGCGTAGATCCCAATACCATGCTTAACTGGAAACCCGGAAAAGAAGCGATCTCGCATAATGTATATCTGGGGACTAATTTTGACGATGTCAATGATGCCAATGAATTCTCTGACGAATACAAAGGCCAACAGGATGTTAATAGTTGGGACCCTTGTGGTCTTGGGCTTGATATTACCTACTATTGGCGTATCGATGAAATAAGTAACTCGAATACGTACAAGGGCGATGTCTGGAGCTTTATAACACGCGGTGTTGTTGTCCCTAACCTTCTGGGCTGGTGGGAGTTTGAGGCAGGCACGGGTTTGACAGCTTATGATTCTATAGGTAACAATGACGGCATATTGGTTAACGGACCAATTTGGACAACAGGTAAAATCGGCGGGGCATTGAGCTTTGATGGAAGTACAAGTTATGTTGATATACCATATAGTAGCGAATTGGATATTGACGCTCAAAATGGTATAACCGTATCAGCGTGGATTAAGATGGATGCTTTTCCGGAAGATAGTGATCACCAATCGCCGATTTTTGGGCTTTATGCGTCTGGTGGTACCAAAAATTATCTATTTGTAAGAAACGAAGTGAATGGTCACAAAATTTGCTTTGATCAATATTTACCGTTTAGAGGTAGTTTAAATTCGATAAACCCCCCGGAACTTGATCAATGGTATCATGTAGTTGCTGTTCAGGATGCCAGTAGCAGGGCTCTATATATTAACGGAGTCCTTGACGTATATGATAATGATCCTGAAATTTATGGTGGTTTCCAGCCTAATACAATCCGTATAGGTGCTGGTGCAAATCAGTGGTCTGATTATTTCCTTAATGGGATTATTGACGAAGTAATGCTTTACAATAAGGTTTTATCTGCTGAAGAAATCTGGGAGCTTTATCAGAGAGGACAAAATTAGTGAGCAGTAGTTAGTATAGTAAAAAGCCATTAGCAAATAGGAATATGTAAAGGTTGGATCAGGGATGCGCATTTGGTATGTGCAACCCTGATTTTATGCGCAAATAAGGGCTAAATAGCAGGTATAGTTAGTGGTCAGAAAAGCTTTTGGGGTTGACAACAAATTCCTAAGATGTTAAGATAGGTAAACTTATAGTCAAGGGAAATCAAATGAGCTGTATCAAAAAAATCCTGGTTTTTGGCATGACAATGGGTAGGGGTTTAAATCACCTCGACACTATACAAAAAAATACCAAACCATGTATATTCCCAGACCTTACTGTCGTCAAAAAAACTCATTAACAATTCAAGTCAACAATTACATTAAGCCGATAATCGCAACAGTAAAAATATTTGCTTTGATGAAGAACATTTAGCAAAATTCTCACTTTTATACAGAGAGAACAACAATTAAACAACAATGAGAACGTAATTACTCAATTGATTGGATGTGAAAATATGCCTATTGCAACAACTGAACTGAAAACGGAATTAGTAGAATTATCTTCAGAATCTTTTGATGCTTTCTGTGAGGACATTTCGTCAATGTTCGGTATTGAAACCGAATCCAGTCAAACCGATCAACCATCAGAAGAGAAACTGATTGACCTTAAGAAACGCTTTAAAAAAATATCTGCTTTCAATACTGTCAATGCAGAGGGTAAGCTTGACGGAAAATTTTACCTGGTATTTGACCATGCAGGGACTTTCATCCTTTCAGGTACGATTGTAATGATGCCCGAAAAGAGGATACTCGAAGAGATAAAAAAAGGGCTGATACAAGATATCGAAAGCATGACCGACGCAATAAAAGAAATCGGCAATCTTGCTGTCGGAGCATGGGATCGTATTTTCAGGAAAAATTTCCAGGACCATGGTCATTTCGTCCAGGATAACGTTTACATTGGTAAACCCTGGAATGACACAAAAGATGCTATAGACCTTGAAAGCGATGAAGAGATAATGTTCATCCCTTATGAGATCGCAATTTCTCCATTTCCTGCTTTTAAATGCGGCGTTATATTCCCAAAATCTCTCTTTGAAGAAAAAACTCCGGTTGAAACCAAAGCTGAGGCAGACGAAAACGATGAAGGCAACCAACAACAGGACACCGAAGAGACGAAAGAGCAAATAACTGAAGAAAACTCCGACAAGGAAAGTGAAAAAACTGAAACTGCCGCTGAAGCACAAGATGGCGATTTGACTCAGCAAGACCAAAACAACGCCGAACCCGCACAATCTGATGATGCAATTCAACAACAAGAACAACCAGAACAGCAACAAGAACCCAAAGCTCAACCAGAGCCAGAACAAAAACAAGAACCAGAAACTACAAAGCAGAAAGAACCTTCTCAAGTATCTGAGAGCGTCAAGGAAATAACACAATCGACAGCTTCACTGCCCGGAGAAAAAAACTCTTTTGCTCTTAACATAAAAGCCAAAGACATAATGAATAAGGATATTGTATGGTGTTCGAGTGAAGATTGTGTCCAGCAGGCACTGACAAACATGCAGCAGTACAATACCATGTATCTGATGATCGGAGAAGATAATCAAGGTGTCGAGGGAATAATATCAAGGGCAGACCTTGATGCAGCCATGAGTCCGTATCTTAGGCCTATTTTTTCAAAATGGAGGCGAGACCTTGATGACGCAACTTTAAAAATAAAACTTAAATGGCTCATGTGCAAGACTGTTTGTTTCATAAAGCCACAGACTCCCATGATAGCAATAATACAAAAAATGAAAAAATCTGCGAAATTATGTCTGCCTGTAATGGAGGACAACAAGGTTTTAGGGCTTATAACAGTTTCAGACATCTTCTCTGTAATATTAGATAGCTGTCCGGATGAATATAAAAAACTTTGTGATGAAATTTAAAAGCAATAAATGACAGGAACAACGGGAAATAACGGCGATAAAGACCTGCTAAATTTCGCCGTAAACTAAAACACACCAACAAAACCACAAAAAGGCGTGGCAGCTTAAAGCTGCCACGCTATAGAAGTTTTTAAAATCATTTACTGATATGATTCTAATTATTTCCTGTTCTGAAATTCCAGATGTCTCCTGTTGTTACTCCTGATGCATTTTTTTCGTCAATTCTCCAGTAGTACCTGGTACGCGCGACGAGATAGCCGGGATCATATGTTGTGCCTGCCTGTTCGCCTTTATATTCAGTTTCATCAGGCGTGGTATCGGTGCCGAAGTATACAAGATGTGTTGTCGCGTCTGCACCGGCAGTCCAGCTTAGGTCAGCCGAACGACTAACCTGGGTTTGATCGTTATAAGGGCTGGGGCTTGTAGCTTTTCCGGGAGGAGAACTCGTGACACCAGCTTGTGTCATGAGGTCTACGAAGTCAACGCCGCTAACGGTAATGAAATTCGCATCCAGATCATCTTCGCAAATTGCTGC
>JAGLTN010000301.1 GCA_023135255.1 Planctomycetota bacterium | reverse complement strand
AATTCAATTAGGATCAGTATAGTTATCCGGTTGTTATTTTTTTTCAATCTTTTCTTTGCCGCCCATGTAAGGTCTTAGAACTTGCGGAATGGTTATCGAACCATCAGCGTTCTGGTAAAGTTCCATTATAGGGATAAGCACCCTTGGGCTTGCAATCACTGTGTTATTCAGAGTGTGACAGAAAAGATTTTTCTTAGTTTTAGTTTGTTTGTATCGAAGGTTCATTCTTCTTGCCTGGAAATCGTAGAAGCGACTTGCGCTGTGTGTTTCGCAATAATTTTTTCTTGAAGGCATCCATGTTTCTACGTCGAATTTTTGAGCCTGACCTCTGCCGAGATCACCTGTGCATACATTAACCACGCGGTATGGAAGTTTGAAAGCTTTCATGACAGCTTCGGAGTTGCTTAATATTTCCTGATGGTATTTTTTGCTTTCTTCAATGCTGTTTTTGCAGATAATGACCTGTTCGACTTTATCGAACTGGTGTATCCTGTATAGGCCGTGAGTGTCTTTACCTGCGGCGCCGGCTTCACGTCTGAAACAGCTTGACATTGCGACAAATTTTTTGGGCAGGTCGTCTTCCCTGAGTATTTCGCCCATGTGGTAGGCGGTTACCGGGACTTCGGCAGTTCCTGCGAGGCTAAGACCATCGCGTTCGGTCTGGTAGGTTTGGTCTTCAGAGCCTGGGAAGTAACCGGTTCCACGCATAGCTTCGTCTTTCATGAGTAATGGTACGCTCATTGGCAGGTAGCCCTGGGTTATCATGAAATCCATTGAAAAACGCAGCACCGCCCAGTGAAGCATCGCACCGTCGCCTTTTAGAAAGTAGCTTCTTGTGCCGGCGAGTTTTACGCCTCGTTCGATGTCGATCATATCCAGGTCAAGACCAAGCTGAACGTGATCTTTTGGTTCAAAATCAAATTCTCTGACCTGTCCTTCTTTGCGTATTTCTACATTTTCGGTATCATCTTCGCCTACGGGGACCCCATCATCTGCCGGCTGAGGGACATGCTGCATAATTTCGTCATATTGGGGCTGAAGGTATTTAACTTCCTCAGCTAAAACTGCTTCATCTTTTTTCAATTCGGTGAGTTTGTCAAGAGCCGGTTGTTTTTCGTTATTTGACAGTTTCGGAATGGATTTGCCAATGTTGTTTTTTTCAGTGGTGATGTTCTGTAATTTTTGCTTTGCAGCTTTTAGAGTTTCGTCGATTTCGAGCAATCTGTCGATGTCAACGTCGAATTTTTTATTTACCGCACCATCTTTGTATTTTTGAGGATTTTCCCGAATTAATTTAATATCAATCATAGCTCTTTCCGTAATTATAAAATCAGTCAGTAAACCTTTTTATTATTATAACATTATTTTGTCCGCCGAAGCCGAAAGATTCATTTATGACAATATTGAGATCGGCTTTTCTTGGTTTGTTAGGAACATAATCCAGATCGAGTTGAGGGTCGGGGTCATTAAGATTCATTGTCGGCGGAATAATATTATCCCTTAATGCTAATACGCAGGTAATCAATTCTGCGGCGCCAGTAGCACCGATGAGGTGTCCCATCATGCTTTTGACAGAGCTGACTGGGATGTTTTTAGCTTGGTCTTTGAAAGCACCTTTTATTGCTTTTGTCTCAATCGAATCGTTTTCGGAGGTGCTTG
>JAGLTN010000300.1 GCA_023135255.1 Planctomycetota bacterium | reverse complement strand
AAAATCACGGACGCGACCATCGTTAAAAACGCGATCGTATAAGTTGCCGCAAATACCAGCGGTGAACATTGCGAGAGCAATTGTCATTAACTTGTGCTTTATGTGACTGAATAAGAAAATCAGGACAATCAGGAGCAGGGCGATAACAGAAATAGCTGTAAGCAGATGTCTCTGGCCTGATGCTATTCCGAAGGCGGCACCGTCGTTTTGTGCTAATACGAGCCTGAAGAAGCCTTTGATCACTGTATAGGTGCTGTTTTGGGAGTTGTAGAGCCAATTGAAAATTGCGGATTTTGTCCAGAGGTCGGCTGCGATCCCTGCGATGACGATAGGCCAGAAAATCAGCTGATATTTTAACGGGGTAAGTGCGAACCTTGGGACAGAGAAGTCCTTTTGGGATTGGGTGCTATCTTTTTCCTGATTGGCAGTTGTTTTGTCTGTCATGTTTATTTTGAATATACTTCTATATATTTGATAAGTTTTTCACGGGTGGACTGGTCCGGTTTAATATTTAAAGATTTGCGCCAATGGTCAACAGCTTTTGCTTTGTAGGAGTCATCTTTCGTGCCTGAAGCTTTTAAGGCATAAGTGACGCCGAGTCCTTTATGTGCTTCCCAGTCATTTTCATCAATTTTTATTGCCTGGGCGTAAGCTTTTATAGAACTGTCCATGTCCTTGAGGTTTAGATAGCAGAACCCGAGGTGCTGCCATGCTAAAGAATCATTGGGATTTATGGCAAGTGAAGACTGGAGCAATTCTTTTGCCGGTTCATTGTTTGAAGTTTTTATATATGCAATCGCCAGCGATTTCATAATGTCCGGGTTTTCGCTGTCGAATTCCAAAGCACGTTTGTACGAAGCGATGGCGGAGTCGTAGTTTTTCTTTTGTCCATAGATATTGCCGAGTAATTCCTGAACGTTGCTTGCGGAGGCATCGATATTTTGCGCCTGAGTGCTATAGGCCAATGCGTTGTCATAATCCTGCAATTGATAGTAAGACTCGGCTGCGTGGAGATGCGCATTCAAGTGGTCAGGTTTGATTTGACATGCCTGGCCATAGGCTGTTACCGCGGGATTATATTTTTCCATTGACTGATATGACCGACCCAGGTTGTATTGGTCGTGGAATGACCAGGGGTTTAATTCGGTAGCCTTTTCGTAGGACTGTGCACTGAGCTGATAGTTATTATCTTCTTTGTAAATGTCACCGAGTTGCGAATATGCTATTGAAAAGTTTTCATCGGCCTGGATTGACTGGTTAAGTTTTTCGATGGCCTTTTCCTTCTGGTTGGTTTCCCGCAATGTTACAGCATCGACATAGAAGTCTACATTTGTTTCGGATTCTTCGACGCAACCGACAGAGAACGACAGAATGATGCTGACAAAAATAAGGGTAACTATAAGACGGATATTTATAGTGTCGGACATGTTTTTTGGCCTTTCCATTAACCGATCAATCTCAGCACTCGTTGCTTCAGGACACCTTTAACTTTTTATACAATAAGAATCTGTACATCAGGTTATTGATTATAGCATAGTGATAACGGCTGTCAAAAATTTTAAGGGTGCAGAAGAGATTTTATTAAGGTTTTTCTTAATATTTGACAAAATCAAGTTGAGCAGATATCATACCTGTTCTTTTTTAACTGATGCAGAGTGGCTGTTAAAGTATGATTGCATCTTTAAATTATTAACTTAGAGGATGTTGGCGTTATGGCAGATGTGAAATTAGATAAAAAACCATTCGTATTAATAATTCGTGACGGATGGGGATTTAATCCATCGAATGAGGAAAGCGAACTCAATGCTATTAAAAAAGCGAATACTCCGGTAGATGAAATGCTGATGAGGGAGTATCCCAACTGTCTTATTCATACGAGTGGATTGGATGTTGGTCTGCCTGCGGGGACTATGGGCAACAGTGAGGTTGGTCATCAGAATATTGGTGCCGGCAGGATCGTACCACAGGAATCTGTAAGACTTAGCAATACTATTGCGGATGGTTCATTTTTTGAGAATGAAGAATTTCTCAAAATGATCGACTTTGTCAAAAAAAATAACGGCAAAATGCACGTGATGG
>JAGLTN010000030.1 GCA_023135255.1 Planctomycetota bacterium | reverse complement strand
TTTTTTCGGTTTTTTCCCTTTTTTTTGCTTTTTTTCCGAAAAATGACCACGATTTGACCCTTTTTGACCAAAAATAACAAGGCGAGAAATGGGGTTTTGTTGGTTTTTGAGCTTTAAACGGGGATTATTTTTGAATTTTGGTGAAATTCGGGTGAATTTTTTGTTTTCGGCTGGGATTTTGAGAGTATTGATGCTTGTTTTGTGTTGTATTTGCTATATTTGGAAGATATTATTGTTTGCAGTTAAGCAGCAGTTGAGGAAGCAGATTGAGGTGCTGAACAGATGACGGACACTTGGCGAGAGGTTTAGTCGGAACGTGCAGAAAGGCAAGTGTTGAATGGAGAATAAAAAGGCTTGAATTTGAGGAGACAGTGAGAAATTAATAACAGAAAGATTACTGTTTATTGAAAGGGGTTACGAATGCGTGGGTTAAAAATATGTTTGTGGTTGGGTGGTGTTTTTTGTTTGCTGAGTGTGGTTGGGGTGTTTTTGCCTATCTCAGTATTTGAATCGATTGCTAAATACTTTGGGGTTGAATCTCCTGGTTTTGCGGATCAGCCTTTGGTTGAGTATGCGGTTCGTTTGATGTCGGGAACGTATGTTGCGGTGGGGGTGTATTTGGTTATTCTTGCGAGGGAGCCTATGAAGTATGGGGTTCTGGTGCCTTTTACGGCGGTGGCTTCTGTATTATTGGGGGCTGGCTGTGTGGTGACTGGGCTGATGGTAGGGATGCCGGTTCAGTGGTTTCTTGGGGATGGGGTGCCTTGTATTGTATTTGGCGTTGTTGTCCTTTTGCTTTGGCAGCGGGTTAAGCAGAACTCCCAGCCAATGATTGACACAATGTAAAGCCGGCGATACCTGGCTGTTGGCGATC
This sequence comes from Planctomycetota bacterium, assembly GCA_023135255.1. GTDB lineage: Bacteria > Planctomycetota > Phycisphaerae > Sedimentisphaerales > Anaerobacaceae > JAGLTN01. Next base: position 492 of record JAGLTN010000030.1, on the reverse strand, counting down.
TTATAAAGCTCATGGTGAACCACAAGATATTGTATGAAACGACGGGGTATAAGAGGAATCGAGTTTTTATGTTTCGAGAGTATCTGCTACTTTTCTAAGCGTTATATCTTAGATATATAGGATAAAAGTAAAATATAAATTCATGTATTTTAGTAACAGAAGGTAGAAGTAAAATATGGTTTCTAAGTTTAGGATTATATGAGAGCAGTTCAGGGGGAGTGGTAATACTACATATTGTGATAGTATTTTTTTTAAAAACTTTGTTTGGGGATAGGGTTTTTAGGGTTGAAAAGTGGGGTTGTTATGGGACGGTATTATTTTTTTTGGTTAAAAAGTGGGTTTTCAGTACTGGTAGGTGGATTTTTTGTCGATAGTGAAAAAAAGAGTTGATTTGTTATTGCAGGTGGGTTACATTCCTGCCTTGGAAATACTCTGTCGCACGGGGTAGACTTTTAGGTTCGAAAGAATCTTTGGGGTCAGCAGTATCACGGC
>JAGLTN010000003.1 GCA_023135255.1 Planctomycetota bacterium | reverse complement strand
TACCTGCGGATAAACGGTAAAATTCAATTGGGATTAGTATAATTGTCTGCGAATCAATGTAAGATAAAGCAGTCTTTTGATGTTAATTGTTGTTGAAATGGGCAAGCTGGTGTTTTTTTGGAGAATTTGACGCTTAATGCGTGGAAAATGAATAAAATTGGTCTTGATCTGATTTTATTTAGAGCAAAAGGGGTGGCCTATCAGATAGATAAGAATTACTGGTCAATAGTATAATAGATTAAAACAAAGGCCGAGGTTTTTACGCTCGGCCTTTGTTGAATTGATTTTGCAGAACTATTATTCTGTGTCAAGCCATTGGTTTGCAAAAATTGCAAAGTCATAGAAATCAACTATGCAGTTATGGTTGAGGTCGGCGATTAGGCCATAGCAGGGTGCCTGCTCATTAGTTGTCAGCTCAAATGCCAGGTCGAAAGCCACACCTTCCGGATAGCGATCCGGATCAGGTAAAAGCAGCGGGAAGAATCCGCTTACTAATGTGCCGCAAGTGAATGGCGGCCATTGTCCTGATAAATCTGTAATTACACCTGCGACATCGAGGTTTTTGTGAGGTCTGGTTTTCCAGCCCCATGGGTGCTCAATCATTTCAGGCTCTGTGTTGAGGTAAACCGCAGCAATGCTTATCCAGTAGATATTCTCTTGGGTAGTATCATCTCCGCCTTCCTGCCAGAACCATGAGTCTTCGCTCAGCAGTTGATTGAACTGGAAGCAGGCTTCATTTTCCTGCGGGTCTCCAAATCTCGGGTCTATGTCAGCAAATTCAAATCTTGGATCCTGGTCATATCCTGCGAAATTCCATACCCAGTTATCGCATTTGTGTGTCCATACGCACTCATTGGGTCGGCTATATGGTGTTGATGTGCCATCGGGACCGGGTACATTGGCAGGGATGTCTGTCCAGATGCACATCATGAAATAATCCGGCAGTATTTTTGGCAGGTATGGCTGAGTCCAGCCTACGAATGAGCCCCACCAGTGGACATCTGTTATTGGTCTTGGGTCCGTGCATTTCCAGTCATCGGTAGCCATTATGACAGTACCGATATTTTCATCGTAAATCGAATACTGATCCCAGCCG
>JAGLTN010000299.1 GCA_023135255.1 Planctomycetota bacterium | reverse complement strand
TCTGCCACAGCAAACAGGGTGAAGTCTTTACCCATCTTCACATTGTTGCCAGCGAAAAACTTTGTTCCACACTGTCTTACGATAATAGAGCCGGCCTTTGCTTCCTGACCGCCATAAAGCTTTACACCTCTATACTTAGGGTTACTGTCTCTACCGTTTCTTGTAGCGCCTTGTCCTTTTTTATGTGCCATGTTTATTGCCTCTAAGCTTATAGTTAAACGTATTTTATTTCCTGTAAACATGTCATTTTATAGAATAGCTGACGATTGTCCAGTTTTTTTTACATTAAAAACAAGGTTTTTTCGTGTTTTCCAGGCAAAAAAGCCTCAATTTATCGAGGGACTTCATTTTTATGCGATTTTTGGACTTATTTTGCCCGTGCGATAGCTTTTAAAGTGCCTAAGGTTAGAGATCCAGCAGTTGCCAGTTTGATTTTTCCCTGCGGGTCTATGAAAAAGCTTGTCGGGATGGATCGTATTTTGTCAAAAGGCGCAGGAAGCTCATTTTTTCTGTCCATCAGCACGGCATAGTTCATTTTGGACTTGGCAGCAAAATCTCTAACCTGTTTGTATTCTTCGTTGGTAATTGCCAGAATTTGCAGGTCATCTTTGCTCATAACGTTTCTAAGTGCAATAAGATGGGGTATTTCTATCTTGCAGGGTCCGCACCATGTCGCCCAGAAGACTATAACTACATTTTTGCCCCGAAAATCGCTCAGTTTATAATTTTTCCCGTCAATGCCTTTTAATGTGAAGTCAGGAGCCTCTTTACCGACCCAATCCTGATAAGCTGGTGACCAGTCACGGGCAGAAGCGATAATCTCATTAATACTCATAATTGGCACTTCAGGCGGGATGTATTTAGCTTTTTCAGGCTTAGAGCTTTGCTCATCTTGTTTTTGCTTACAGCCGGTTACGCAAAAAACCGCCAAAATCAAAAGCGAAATCAAACCAATCAGCATGTACTTATTATTTTTATTCTGCATTTAATTCTCCTATTTTTAAAAGTCGTTCTCTTACATACTATATTTTAATCGACTTATCCATTTATTTCTATTAACATCTTTTGTTCGTAATATTGCAAATAAATTTTTTAAAACCAGTTTTTGTGATTCGAGGACAATTAAATGTATAAGGCAACAAACTTCAGATTTTTAGTATTTTTCTTATTGGCAGTATTTTTCAGCGTTTCTTTTGCAGATGTCAAATTACCCACTATTTTTTCAGATAATATGGTTCTCCAGCAGAACCAGAAGTTACCAATTTGGGGCAAGGCAACCCCAGGTGAGAAAATAGAGATAGGCTTTGGTATTTATAGTAAAGTCTGGACCGCAAAAGCTGATGATGACGGCAAATGGAAAACAGAAATAGGGCCATTCAAAGCAAGTTTTACTCCCCAAGGCCTTACAATTAAGGGCAATAATACAGTAGAAATTAAAAATGTCCTTGTCGGCGAGGTTTGGCTTGCATCGGGGCAGTCGAATATGCAAATGGTAATTGTAGGTGTTAAAAATGCTAAGCAGGAAATGGAAAATGCTAATAATTATCCCAATATTCGTCTTTGTACGGTTTACAATAAAACAGCTGATATGCCTAAAGATGACTTTGCGGGGCATTGGAAACAGTGCGATAGCGAATCGGTAAAACATTTTTCAGGAGTATGTTATTTCTTCGGCAAAGAGCTATATGAAAAGCTCAATGTACCTATAGGATTAATAAATTCTTCATGGGGCGGCACACCCGCGGAAGCATGGACACCGGCGGATGCAATGGAAGGCGACTGTGATTTCAAATGGGCTTATGACCGCTTCGACAGGTTGATGTCGTCAATGCCTGGAAAAATCAAAAAGTGGCAAGAGCAAGTCAAAAAGTGGAAAGCTGACAAAGCTGCCGGCAAAAAAGTTTCACATGAACCATGGAAACCAGCGGGTGAAAGAAATAAACCGTCAGTGCTTTACAACGCTATGATACATCCGCTTATTCCGTTTCGTATTGCAGGGGCGATATGGTATCAGGGTGAATCAAATACTGGTTATGCCTGGCATCATGAAAAGCTTTTTAAGACATTGATAACTTCCTGGCGCAGACACTGGGAGCAGGGCAATTTCCCATTTTATTTTGTTCAGTTGGCAAATTATACGCCGGTAAAACCCAACCCTGGCGAATCCACCTGGGCTGAGCTACGCCAAACACAGCTAAAGACATTACGGAGTGTTCCGAATACGGGGATGGCTGTGATTATTGATATAGGAGAAGCTGGTGACATCCACCCCAAAAATAAACAGGATGTAGGCAAAAGGCTGTCACTAT
>JAGLTN010000298.1 GCA_023135255.1 Planctomycetota bacterium | reverse complement strand
AAGTTATTTACCCGCGGATAAACAGAAAAATTTAATTAGGATCAGTATAATTTGGAGAACGGAATTTTAAAATGATCAAGTTGGCTGTTTACAATAAAGACGGCAAAAAGATTGAGACCATAGAAGTCGATAAGGCTATCTTTGGTGGTACAGTCAGATATCCGTTGCTTAAGCAGGCTATAGTTATGTATCACGCCAACAAGCGTGTTGGTACTGCAGCTACGAAAAGCAGGGGTATGGTCAAAGGTTCAACTCATAAACTGTTCAGGCAAAAGGGCACTGGTAATGCTCGAGTAGGTAACAGCAGAACAGGTAAGAGAGTTGGTGGTGGTGTTACATTTGCTAAGGTGGCTCGTGATTTCGGTAAAGATATGCCGAAGAAGCAGCGAAAGCTTGCAACCAGTTCCGCGGTTCTTGCCAAACTTTTGAGCGAGAGTGTTGTTATTATAGATGCTTTGAATTTTGAGGCTCCTAAGACGAGTGAATTTGCCTCAATCCTCAGCAATCTTAAGATTGATCGCAGTTGTCTGGTTATGACCAATGGCCGGGATACTAATATCTACAAATCGGTGAGAAATATACCGAAAGTTGATGTTATAACTGTAACTGATCTCAATGCTGGTGATGTATGTAATCATCAGAAAGTATTGTTTACTAAAGACGCGTTTATGTCTTTGATTAATAAAGATAGCGATAGTGAAAATTAACAGGTGTTAATGTGGATGACTTTAAAGTAATAATCAGGCCTTTAGTTACAGAGCAAGGAATGCACTTTGCAAATGTTCGTAGTGCATATTCTTTTGAAGTTAATAAAAAGGCAAATAAAACACAGATCAAAAATGCGATTGAGAAGATTTACAGCGTCAAGGTCGACAAAGTAAGGACAGCCAATCGTAAGGGTAAACCTCGTCGCAAAGGTAGAGCAATTGGGACAACTTCAAGCTGGAAGAAAGCTGTTGTTTATCTTGATCCTGAATGCCATATAGATTTGTTCTAACAGCTAAAGCAAAGGCAGTAGTTTTATGGGTATAAGAATATATAAACCGACAAGTCCAGGACGCAGGAACAGTTCAGTAAATGATTACGCTGAACTTACGACGTCTACGCCGGAAAAAACGCTGTGCAAGCGTATTAAAAAGAATGGTGGAAGGAACCATCACGGTGTTACGACATCACGCTTTAGAGGCGGTGGAGCAAGGAAAATCTACCGTGTAATCGATTTCAAGCGTAACAAAGATGGTATACCCGCAACAGTAATGACAGTTGAGTATGATCCGAATAGAAATTGTTTCATCTCTCTGGTTCAATATAAAGACGACGAGAAAAGATACATTCTTGCACCGCTTGGCATAAATGTTGGTGAAATTATCGAGAGTGGTATGTCTTGCGAACCCAAGGTTGGTAACGCAATGCCTCTCGAAGCCATCCCTGGCGGTTTGGAAGTGCATAATGTGGAAATGATCGCAGGCCAAGGCGGTAAACTCGTAAGAGGCGCCGGTAATGCGGCGAAAATAGCAGCTAAAGACGGTGACTGGGTAACTTTGATCTTACCAAGTGGTGAAATGAGAATGGTTC
>JAGLTN010000297.1 GCA_023135255.1 Planctomycetota bacterium | reverse complement strand
ATCAAAGGCAAAAAGGGCTCTATTACAATGGTGCCTGTTTTGACTATGCCCGAAGATGACAAGACGCATCCGGTGCCTGACCTTACAGGTTATATTACCGAAGGGCAGATCATTCTTTCGAGATCGCTGCACAGAAAAGATATTTATCCGCCAGTGGATTCCTTGCCTTCTCTTTCAAGGCTTAAAGATAAGGGTATTGGTGAGGGTAAGACCCGTGAGGACCATGCGGATCTTTATAACCAGCTTTATGCGGCCTATGCTCGCGGTAAAGAGGCTCAGGAGTTGGCTACAATTATGGGGGAAGCTGCCCTCTCGGATGAAGACAGAAAGTACATGACTTTTGCCAACAAATTTGAGGATGAATATGTCTCGCAGGGTTATAATGAAAACAGAACGGTTGAAGAGACTCTTGATCTCGGTTGGAAGTTGCTCAGCATGTTTGACAATGCAGAGCTTAAGCGTATTGACATTGAGTTAATTGAAAAATATATGCCTAAGTTCCGTAAAGATGCTGCCGCTAAAGATGATACACAGGAAAATGTGGTAAATTAAATTGGGATCAGTATAAATGCAAAACAATGTTAACGCGACAAGAATGGAACTGCTTGGTTTAAGAAAGCGAGTGGTTCTTGCCGGCAGAGGCCATCACCTGCTAAGTGAGAAAAGGGATGAGATTTCCCGTCAGCTTATCAAGATCGCCCGTGACATTGGGCCTTTACGAAAAATGGTCGAAGCTGAGTTGCTTGAAACATCCCGTCGATTCATGCTTGCAAGAGCTACTATGGAGCCTGAGGATACTAAGGCTGCTCTTGAAATAGCGACGAAAAAGTTTTCTTTAGCGATTAAATTCACAAGTATCATGAGTGTAAAAGTTCCGCAACTTTCCAAGGAGATGGATGGCGATATTATCTGTTATGGATTTGCAACAACTTCGGGAGAGATGGATGTTGCACTTCTTGCGTTGGAGAGAGCTTTTGATAATCTTATCGAATTAGCGGAAAAAGAAAAGCAGGCTCATTTGCTTGCTACTGAACTTCAGATGACAAGACGAAGAGTTAATGTTCTTGAGCATGTTGTGATACCGGAATTACAGGAAACTATTAAATTCATTTTCAGCAAGCTGGCTGAAGCTGAGCGTGATAATACGAGCAGGCTGATGAAAATTGCGGATATGATCCGAGCTTAGTCATACTTGATACAAAATTATGAGCACACTTTTGCATTATACAGAGGTGTGCTTTTTTTATTTCTTTTACACTTTTGGTACTTTTAAATGATTAAGTGAAAGAAATTTACCAAGATTTTCAACCGCTTCCATAAAACTGCTGTAATCTACGGGCTTAACCATGTAAAAGCTGCATCCTAAATCATAGCATAAATCGATTTCTTTGCTGTCATCGGTAGTAGTCAACATAATAACAGGGATTTTTTTCAGCTTGGAGTCATTTCTAATACATCTTAAAACCTCGCGGCCATCAACTTTCGGCATTCTGATATCAAGGAGGATTATATAGTTTTGACCATCAAGTCTGTGTTGCCCCGGCCCCCTCTGGAAGAGAAAATCAAGTATCTGCTGACCATCAGTAAAATGCAGGATGTCATTATCAATACAACTAAGCCAGAGATTTTTCCTTACCAGCTCAAAATGACCTGCATCGTCTTCCGCTACAATAATAACTAAATCATCCATTTTTAATTCGCCGCTTAACTATTAAGTCGAGGCACCTTTACAGTTAATAAGAATTTTCCAATTTTATGGACAGTATCAGAAAAGTCAGTTACGTCCCTGGGCTTTAATATATAAACACTACAACCAAGATCATAGCATTTGTCAATGCTTGTCTTGTCCTGCTGAGAAGTAAAAATAACAACAGGCATTTTTCTTAGAAGAGAATCTGATTTTATCTTTCTGAGAATCTCTAATCCATCAAAGCCTTCGATATTAATGTCAAGTATCAGGATGTATGAAGTGAGCTGTCTTTCAGGAGTGAAAAGGAATTCTGTAAGTGCCCTTCCGTTATCAAATCTTTTTATTTCATCTCCAATACCAGTTCTTCTGAGATTTTTCTCAATAATCAGATAGTGATCCTGGTTACTTTCAGCGATAAGAATAATAACATTTTTTTTCATAGCTTTGCTTTCAAAAACAATTAACCCGCAGGCAGCGAAACATAAAAAGTACTGCCTTTTCCCAAATCGGATTCAACCCAGATTTTAGCATTATGACGGTCAAGAATTCTTTTTACAATCGTCAGACCTAATCCTTCTCCATCAATTTTATCAGGGTCGAGACGATGGAAAACCTCGAAGATAATATCCTGATGTCTTTTGTCAATCCCGATACCGTTATCCATAATAGAGTACACAACCTGTCGGTCATCTTTGTACCCGGATATCTTTATCTCAACTGAGATGGATTTGTCAAGATATTTTGCCGCATTGTCAATCAGATTTGAAAAAACCTGATTCAGCTGAGACTTATCACCCATACAAGGTGGCAAAGGAGAAATTTTAAGGTTAACTGCGGCTTTTTCCAGCTGATACTTCATAGTATCAATAATTTCAGATATCATTTTGTCCATATCAATCAATTCGAACTTCAAAGAAGCCCTACCGAGCCTGGACAACCTTAAAAGCCCAGCCAAAACCATGTCGATTTTTGCAGCACTTGTAACAATATAATTCATTGAACTCGGTATTTTTGTTTTTATCAGTTCACTGGATTTTTTAATTACATCGGGGGTTATATTTTCTTCAACCAGCAATTCCCTGAGACTTTCACAATTGATCGACATTTCATTGCAAAAGCCTTGTATATTAAGCAGTGGAGACTTTAAGTCATGTGAAGCCACATAAATAATAGATTCTAATTCTTTGTTTTTTAGTTCAAGAGCTTTGTTAAGTTTTTCTTTTTCAATTGTAAATTGCTTTTGTTGTGTTATATCTTCGAGCAATACTACCAGATAATCTACTGTGCCATCAGGTTTGCAAATAGATTTCAGTGAAAGAATAGTATCGATAATTCCCCCATCTTTGCGAATAAAACGTTTTTCGAGAGTATAACCATCAATTTCGCCGTTAAGGAGTTTTGTGAACTGCTTAAGGTCAGATTCAATATCATCGGGGTATGTCATTTCAAACCAGGTTTTTTTTAATAATTCCTGCCTGGAATAGCCAAACATATCGCATAACTTTTGATTGACTTCTATCCATCCTTTTTGTGGTGAAGTTATGGCCATTCCAATTAAACCTAATTCGAAATATTTACGAAATTTCTCTTCGCTCTCTCTGATTTTACGAACAGCAAGTTTCCAGTCAGTGATATCTTTATCCACCCCGCGATATCCGAGGAATTCACCTTCACTACTAAAAACCGGCACACCATTAATTAAGAGGCAAACACTTCTGCCGTTTTTAGTTCTGCTCCAATTTTCAAT
>JAGLTN010000296.1 GCA_023135255.1 Planctomycetota bacterium | reverse complement strand
CTTGCCGGCGTTTCATCTTCGCTGACAGTCAATTTCGCGACCAGCGAATCAAATTCAGAAAAGCTGATAACGTAATCGTCAGCCAGCCCTGCTTTGACCAGCTTTAAAGCAGCATGTTCAAAGGGTATCGGCGAAATCAAAACAAGCCTGCTATCGGGGCAATTCGCCTTTAATAACTCAAGTTTTAATTCGGGTTTGACCAATCCAGCCAGGAGTACCGCGATAATATCAAAACCCATATCAGCTGCCGTGGCGATAGCATCATCGATATCTGCACAATTTGTGAAAGGCAAACTACCGCTGTGCCATTGCCCTGTAAAAGCTTTGGTTATATCACCAACAACAAGAATTTCAGCACTATCTTTTTTCATCGCCACTATGCACCCAACTCAACACTTCGTATTCCAAACTATATTATACGAAAAGTTAGCTAAATTAACAATCTGAAAGTAAAATAAGCTAACTTTGGTTGTTTAGCATGTTTTTGCTTGTCAGTATGTGGTGATAATGTTGCGCAAAACGGTGTGCTTCATCTCGAATATACTGCAAAAGCTTGCGTGCTGGTGAATTGGCTGGTAATTTTATCGATTTATCACAGCCTTGCAGAAAAATCTCCTCCTGGCGTTTCGCTATTGATGCAATTTTGATGTTTTTTGGGGCACCAAGGCTTTTAAAAGCCTTTTCCGCGGCATGAAGCTGACCTATTCCCCCGTCGATCAACACCAGGTCAGGCCAGAGTTCCTCACCTTTAAGGGCGTATTTATACCTTCGCTTCACAATCTCAGCAATACAGGCATAATCGTCTACACCTTTAACAGTTTTTATCTTAAACCGCCTGTAACCGCTCTTAAAAGGCCTACCATCGATAAATTTAACCAGCGAACCAACCATTGCCTGCCCCGAAATATGAGCAATATCGATCCCCTCGATAATTCGCACAGGCTGATCGGAGCCCATGATTTTTTGCAGTTTCGTTAATGCCTCGGTCGGATCAGATACAAAAACCTCAGGCTGAACATTACTTTCCGGGCTGCCCCTGCGATCAAGTCTTTCGATAAGCCTGATCCTGTCTCGATACATAGCCGCCTTTTCGTATTCCATAGCCTTGGCCGCCTCAGCCATCTTCTTTTTGAGCTGGCGTATAACCACTGAGCGTTTAGATTTGAGGAATCGGATAAAGTCTTTTATCAATTTGCTGTATTTATCTTTGTCGATTTTGTCACCACAAGGCCCAGCGCATTGTTTGATGCTAAACAACAGACAGGGTCTGAAAAATTTTCTCTTTTTATCTCTTTCGGAGATATCAAGCCTGCAGGTTCTGAATTTGAATATTTTCTGCAAAACGACCATACTTTGCCTTAAGTCTTTCACATTAGTGAAAGGACCAAAAAGCCGAGTACCCTTTTGCCTTGGTTTTCTGGTAATATAAACACCTGGAAAATCATCACTTATCGTAATTTCAAGGTAAGGAAAAGTCTTGTCGTCAACTAAAACAGAATTGTACGCAGGACGGATATCTTTTATCAGTCTGGCCTCTTGCAGCATTGCTTCAACTTCTGTTTCTGTTTCAAGGAAATCAACCGAGACGACCTTAGAGACCATTTCAGCTATCTTCGGGCCTCTCGAAACAGCCAGATTACTATGCGCCTGAAAGTAACTGCTGACCCGACTGCGAAGATTTCCGGCTTTGCCGATATAAAGAACTTTATCTTTGCCATCCTTCATGAAATAAAGCCCCGGAGCAGTTGGAAATTCCTTTATTCGCTGTTTTATCTGTTCTGTATTTTTATTGTTACTTATTGTCATCTAAAACCTGACTGCAAAAGCTCATTTCATTTACAGTATACCATCGTGATTTCCGGGAAAGACAGATAAAATTTCTTTACATGTTATGAATTTTAGTTCCGATAAGAAAAAAAGTTGTTATTAACATGAGCAATGTTACCGGACTATACTTAATTTTAAAAAAAATATTTTTATTTGTTTCGTTAAATTCAAGCTTCATAAGGATTAATGAAAATGGTCTTTAATTTTTTAAAAAAATTATATTTTTCTTATTGAACTTTTTTCATTATGGCAATATTATGATTATTGTAGTTTCAACAATATATGGTCTTGCCACTAACTAATTTTACTATATGTTGTGGTGCCTTTATTTTTAGAGAGTTCGCTTTTTTGCATGGAGATAGCAAATGTCACAGGATTTTAACCCGGAAAACCCATTTGAAGATATTCGGCCGGAACCGGATTCGAGCGATGACTCACAGAACCTTGAAGAACAAGGTCTACAGGTAGATGCCTTTTTCTCTACCCCGGGCATTCACCCATTTGACCAGTTGCAATGGGAAACACGTTCTGCAAAGATCGCCAGTGACTCAGGAGATGCTGTATTTGAGCAGGAAAATATCGAAGTACCAACAACATGGAGCCAGCTTGCTACCAAAGTAGTTGCCAGCAAATACTTTTTCGGTGACATTGAGACAGACCAAAGGGAAAATTCTCTAAAACAGCTCGTCCACCGCGTCAGCAGATCCATCGCAGACAGAGGCAAAAAAGACGGGTACTTTGCGACCGACAAAGATGCCGAAAACTTTTATAACGATCTGACTTGGCTTTGCGTCAATCAATACGGCGCTTTTAATTCTCCTGTATGGTTCAATATCGGGCTTTATGATATTTATGGCATCAAAGGCGGCAAGCACAACTTCCACTGGGACCCGGAAAAGCAGCAGGCAGTCCCAAGCGAGAGCAGTTATGAATTCCCGCAGGCATCAGCATGCTTTATACTGTCGGTTAAAGACTCAATGGAAGATATAATGCGTCTTGCCACGAGCGAAGCTATGCTCTTTAAGCATGGTTCAGGTACAGGAACAGACCTTTCAACTCTTAGAAGCAGCAAGGAGAAACTTTCAGGAGGAGGCAAACCTTCCGGCCCGCTGAGTTTTATGAGAGTTTATGACCAGGTCGCGGCTGTGATCAAATCTGGTGGTAAAACACGCAGAGCAGCAAAAATGCAGTCGATGAAAATAGGCCATCCTGATATCAAAGAATTTATCACCTGCAAGGCAGAAGAAGAGAAAAAAGCAAGAGCACTGATAGAAGCTGGTTTCGGCGGAGAATATAACCAGGATGCTTATAACAGCGTAATGTTCCAGAATTCGAATCTTTCTGTCAGGCTGACAGATGATTTTATGGAGACTGTTGAAAAAGACGGCAAGTGGTGGACAAAAACAGTTACCACCGGCGAAAAATGCGAAGAACATTCAGCACGCGAACTGATGGATCTTATATCAGAGAGTACGAGAGTTTGCGGCGACCCGGGCGTACAGTATCATACCACTATCAATAAATGGCACACCTGTCCGGAATCAGAACAGATAAACGCTTCGAACCCGTGCAGCGAATACATGTTCATTAACGATTCAGCGTGCAATCTTGCTTCTCTGAACCTTATGAAATTCCGCAATGAGGACGGCACATTCGATATAGAAAGCTTCAAACATGCGATACGAATATTCATCATCGCTCAGGAAATACTGGTTGATAACGGTAGCTATCCGGAAGCTAAAATTACCGAAAACAGCCATAATTTCAGACCGCTCGGATTAGGCTATGCAAACCTGGGGTCTCTGATGATGAGTCTGGCTTTGCCTTATGATTCTGACCAGTCAAGAGCTATGGCGTCAGCAATAAGCGCTATTATGACCGGCACTGCTTATACCGTCAGTGCTGAATTAGCTGAGATCAAAGGGCCTTTCGCACGGTTCGGCAAAAATAAAGATGCAATGCTGAAAGTTATAAATATGCACCGCGAGCGAGCCTATAATATACCAGAATCTCATTGCCCCGATTATCTGCGCAATGTAGCCAAGAACACATGGGATATTGCTTTCGATATGGGCTCAAAAGTGGGTTTCCGCAATTCACAGACTACAGTTCTGGCCCCGACGGGGACTATCGGCTTTATGATGGACTGCGACACGACTGGTGTTGAACCTGATATCGCACTTGTAAAATATAAACTGCTTGCCGGCGGCGGAATGCTTAAGCTTGTTAATAAAACCGTTCCCCTGGCTTTGGACAGGTTAGGCTATAGCGCAGAAGATATCAAAGAAATCTGTGACTATATCGATAAGAACGAAACTATCGAAGGTGCGGAAAAATTAGTCGAAGACCACCTCTGTATATTCGACTGTGCGTTTAAGCCTCGCGATGGCAGCAGATTTATCCATTATATAGCCCATCTTAAGATGATGGCTGCGGTTCAGCCTTTCATCTCCGGCGCTATCAGCAAAACGATCAATATGCCCAATGGAAGTACGACTGAAGAAATCGAATCTGCTTATATCGAAGGGTGGAAGCTGGGCTTAAAGGCTATTGCTATATACCGTGACGGAAGTAAAATGCTTCAGCCTGTATCGACCGATAAGCACAAAGACAATTCAAAAGCAAAAACAAAAGCTAAAGTCGAGGAAAAGGTCGCGACTAAACCATTTAGACGCAGACTCGCTGACACTCGCCAAAGCATTACGCATAAATTTTCTGTAACAGGACATGAAGGTTATCTGACGGTGGGGCTGTACGAGGACAAACAGCCTGGTGAATTATTTATCACTATGGCCAAGGAGGGCAGCACCGTTGGTGGCCTGATGGACGTAATCGGCACCTGTACTTCAATGGCACTTCAATATGGAGTGCCGTTGATTACGCTGGTGGATAAGTTCCGCCATGCAAGGTTCGAGCCTTCCGGTATGACCTCTAATCGGGATATCCCGTTTGCCAAGAGCATTATCGACTATATCTTCTGCTGGTTAGGCTGTCAGTTCATTCCGGGGTATGCTGAAAGGAACACGCCTAACAGGAACCAGGTACCGAATACTAATAAGAACAACACAACTGCAAAACAGCTGGTTGAAAAAACAAAAGACCTTGCCCATAAGATCGCTGAAGTTAAGGAAGTAAAAGCAGACAAAAACACTATAAAGGCAAAAGCTTCAGCTATTTCAAGACAGATAATTGCTAAGACCGACAGGTTCAGCGGTGTCGAAAAGCAGGTTGAAGAGCTTGTTGTTACTACTATCGCCGAAACAGAAGGTGATATGACAACAGAAGCTCTGACAATGCAGCAATTCAATGACCAGTTCCAGCACTTCCAGGATGACGCCCCCGCTTGTGACGTTTGCGGCTCAATAACAGTCCGTAACGGAACATGCTACAGATGCTTCAACTGCGGAAACTCAATGGGCTGTTCCTGATAATTTGTACGCTTCCGGAATTCGCAGAAAATCGCAAACACAAGAGCAAAATCAGTCTTTTTTGTATTTTCCTTGCATAACACAGCAAAACATGTTAAGATAGGCAACTTGTGTTTTTTGGAACATTGTTATGCGAGAATTTCATGCCAAAATAGGTAAAACAAGTTCTCCGTAAACCTAAGATATTTGAAAGTGAGGACTTGTGATGAAAAGAGTAATAATTTTGGCATTAGTATTACTGGTTTTGGGCTCAGCAGGTGCTGCGGATATATGGGTTGGAACGGGTCAGACATATACCGACATCAAGTCGGCAATCGCAGCGGCTGTAAATGGCGATACTGTCATAGTTAAAGATGGTACGTACACCGGCGCAAACAATAAAACTCTTAGCCTTTTGGGCAAAGAAATCACCGTTCGAAGTGAAAACGGCCCAGCCAACTGCATAATCGATTGTGAGAGTTCTGCTAATAGCACGGCTTTCAGCATGTTTTATACGGGTGAAGGCCCCGACTCAATTATTATGGGTTTTACCATTACCCGTGCCGCTGGTACAGCGATTAGTTGTGATAATGTTTCGCCGACTATCCAGGACTGTATCATAACTTCAAACACTAGTACTAATGCTGGAGGAACCGGAATAGTATTTTCTTTTTCCTCTGCGATAGTAAAAAACTGTACTTTCACAAACAATACTTCCGAATGGGGTGGAGCTATTAATATAGCTCTTTCTTCGCCTACAATTGAGAATTGTGTATTTACAGGTAACACCGCAACAAGAAGCGATATGGGCGGCGGCGGAATTTACTGTGATGCAGGCAGTTCTCCGATTATAAAAAATTGCCTATTTGCCAACAATTCAACTTCCGGAGATGGTGGAGCTATTTACTGTTATCGCAATTGCACCGCTGATATCACTAACTGTACATTTGTGTCCAATTCAGCTTCCTCCGAAGGAGGCGGTATCTATTGTTACTCACCTTTATCCTATGAGGTATCTTCTCCAACCATTACAAACTGTATTTTTACAGGCAATATGAACTACGCTATTTACGAAGGCTCTGCTACAGCTGATCCCGTAGTTACATACTGTCATTTCTATAACAACGGCACCGCTGATTATAAAGATCACGATTCGTGGCAGTGGACCGGAGCGGCAGATATAAATTATTACATTGCCGAGGCTCATGACAACATTGACGGCAATCCTTTGTTTGTTACGGGGCCTCTAACAGATTATTACCTGAGCCAGACAGCTTCAGGACAGGCATCGGATAGTCCATGTGTCAATGCAGGCAACGATACAGCATCCAACCTCGGTCTTGACGATGTAACAACAAGAACAGATGGTGTATATGATATCGGCACGGTTGATATCGGTTACCACCATCCTGATGCGCCAGCATCACTTTACGAACTCACTGCAAGCGTTGTCAGCGGAAATGGAACGGTCTCGCCCGAATCAGGCAGCTTTGCCGCGGATTCAATTGTTGGTCTAACCGCAACTCCCACCGGAGGTTATCGTGTCAAACAATGGACAGGAACTGACAATGATGCTTTGAAGACGACAGCGAACCAGGTAACAATGAATTCTAATAAAACCGTTACTGTTGAGTTTGAGACCATCCCTGCAATAATCTATGTAGATGACGATGGACCCGGAGAACCTGCTGAAGACGGTTCGCTGACTAATCCATTTGATGCAATTCAGGAAGCAGTTGACATCGTTCCCGTTGGTGGAACGGTCGTCGTTCTCGATGGAACATACAGCTGGACAGGAAATAATCAAATAGACTTTGGTGGCAAAGCCTTAACACTAAAAAGCGAAAATGGTCCGCAAAATTGTATTATTGATTGCCAATTTGGCTATCAAGCCTTTAATCTGTATAATAACGAAACTAACGACTCTGTCATACAGGGTTTCACAATTACAAATGGTTATGCCTATTATGGCGGTGCCATATGTCTTAATTATGCCTCTCCAACAATAAAAGATTGTATCATCACGAATAACTGGGCATACGGCTCAATGAAAGGCGGCGGCGGAATAGACTGTTCAAGCTCAAGTCCTTTGATAGTAAACTGCATCTTTGCAAAAAATAAGGCATACTTTGGCGGTGGTATTGATATTCATATGAGTTCTTCGCCAACAATAATAAATTCGATATTTATTGAAAATGATGCCGACAATGCAGGCGGCGGAATTTACATAAATAATTCATCGGCAACCATACAAAACTGCCGGCTTACCGCAAACACTTCAAGCAATATCGGTGGAGCAATTTACAGTTCATCATACTCATCATATTCTGTTATCAACTGCACGATCACCGATAACACGGCCGTAAGCAACGGCGGTGGGATACACTGTTATGACTCATCTCCGGTGATCACAAATTCCATATTTACGAACAATAACAACAATGCGATATATGAAAGTCACTCATCTTCTGATCCTAATGTTACATATTGTTCGTTCTACGATAACCCGAACGGCGATTACTATGACAATGATACATCAACTTCATATACAGGTGCTGTAAACATCAACACAAATGTTCCGCAAGCCTTAAACAACATCGACGGCAATCCTTTGTTTGCCACGGCAGGCTATTGGGACAATGACGGCGAAGACGATTTTTGGGTTGACGGGGACTATCACCTGCAATCTCAAGCAGGCAGATGGGATCCGAATACGACACAATGGATAAAAGATGCTGTAACAAGCCCGTGCATCGATGCTGGAGAACCCAATTCAGATTGGAAAAAAGAACTGTGGCCTCACGGCAAAAGAAACAATATAGGATTATATGGCAACAACCCGCATGCCAGCATGTCTGATTCAAAGGTCGGAAGCGCTTCTGACTTCGATAATGATGAGATTATTGACGGAAATGACTTAAGTGTTTTGGGGCAATTATGGCTCAATGAGAACACTGCTCTTTTACCGGCAGATATCAGCAGGAACGGCAACATAGACCTGACTGATTTTGCCTATTTCGCTAACGGTTGGGGACAGCCGGTTGAATAATACCATTCATGGTAGTAAATTTCCACGGGTTAAAACCCGTGGCATTACGAAAGAAAAATAAATTTCCGCGAATAAATCCGT
>JAGLTN010000295.1 GCA_023135255.1 Planctomycetota bacterium | reverse complement strand
TTGCGATAAACCACTTCAACAAACTTGCAAAAATTGTGATCTTTGTATAAAAGCCTGTCCAACCGGTGCATTAAAACCTGATGGTTCTTTCGATGCCTCGAAGTGCATAAGCTATCTGACAATAGAATACAAAAGCGATATCCTCGACAGCCTTGCGGAAAAATTTGGAGATAGTCTTTTCGGCTGTGACAGATGTTTGAAGCCCTGTCCATATCACCAAAAAGCACCCGCTTGCAAAAATAAAGATTTTAAACCAGACCTCGAAAAAAAATATATTGCTCTTGATACAATATTAAACATGACAGAGGAAAAATTCGCTAAAGATTTCAAAACTCTGCCAATATATCGAACAGGTTTGGAAAACCTGAAAAGAAACGCCCGTATCTGCAAAATAAATAATACGATTCCATAAAAAAAGCCGACCATTTCGGTTCAGCTCTCGATTATCACGGGGACTCAAAACTTTTTTTAAGGAGCAAGGAAAGAATCAGCTTCACTGACCGGAATTTCGTAGCCGTTATAAACATCGGTGTTTTGAAGGGTGAAGATGTCATCTTTATTAGGACCGATGTTTCTGTTCTTAGTATATTCAACACTTCCGTCAACGAACAGAACGTTCTGACCTTTGCGATTATGATTGATACTGTTAATAGTTAAAAGTTTTTTATTGAGTCTGAGTTTCAATGTTTTGTGGTTGTTTTGTGGGAGATTTTCAAACAAAGGATTGGAATCGGAGAAGAAGGGATTTCTGCCAAGGCTTATAATAGTATCCCTCTTAGCTAATATTTTAGAGCTGTAAGTTATATATTTCCTTGCCGGAAAATCATTATATTGCTTAGCCTGCAATGCATCAAATTGTAAAACCTTACCATCTCTGACCCCAGGACAAACAAAGTTCGCAGGTATTACATAACCTTCTTTGACCAGAAGCCATGTGTTACGAGTATTCGAACAGTTACCTTGCTCGTTACAGCCTACTTTCCACCAGGGCTGGCCGTTTGCAGTAGCGACGGAAGGAAGTCGGTTGTCGTGGTCGGCGCTATAATTACTGAGCCCACCTGCTATTTGCGAAAGCTGCCATTGGCATTTCTGCTTCCACGAGTTTTGCCTTGCAGATTTAAGAACCGGAAAAAATACCGTAGCAACAAAGAAAATTACCGCCGCCGCAGTTACAACCTGACTAAGGTTAGGCCGGAAATGAACTTTGCCAACATGCTGGCTCTGCTCATCGCCGAGTAACTCTTGCAGTTTTATATGACTTGAATTGGCTGCTTTACAAAGTCGGTCAATCGCACGCTCAACTATATACTCCGGACACTCCTGCGCTGTCAAACTATCTAAAGGAGAGAGTGATTTTTTTATCGCATCATAAAGCTCCAAAGCCTCATCGTTATTTTCAATCAGGCTCTTGACTTCATCGTGGTTCTCACTGGATTCGAGACCCAAACAATAATCAAATATCAGTTCTTTTTCAAAATCACTCAATTTTGGCATTACTTTTTACTGCTCCCAACAGTTATTTTCCATTCTTTGGCAAACCTGCCCACTGCCGTATGCAGTCGGCTCTTAATCGTTCCAATAGGTATACTGAGCATTTGTGCCATTTGTTTGTAAGAAAATTGGTTAAAATAGGACAAAATCAAAATTTCTCGTAGATTTTCCGGCATTTCCGATATTATCTGCCTCACCATCATCGCAGTCTCATCCTGCGCCAATTCATCCAGGGGCATTTTATCATGACTGGCGAGAATATCTAAAGCATCCCCAAACGACATTTCATCAGAAGTTGCGATAGAACCGATATGAACCGCGGCTGTTCTTCGTTGTTTTCTAAGTGCGTCCTTAGCTTTATTAGCTGCTATAGTAAAAAGCCAAGGCCTTAAATTCTTCGTCGGGTCAAATTTCGATCGGCTGTTGTATAGTTGCAGGAAAGTCTCCTGGAAGACGTCTTCAACCTGATCGTGATGGTTCAAAAACCGCTTTAAAAAGGCATAAAGGCCGTTTTTGTAATGATTAATGATCTCACGAAAAGCGTCCTCATTTCCGTCCATGAAACGGGCAATAATTTTGCTGTCCAGCTGATCGATCAAATTAGACTCCGTTAAAAACACTCAAAAAAAAGATAATGGTATTATTATAAGCTAATTTTTTAAAATATAAATATTTATTTATAGAAATGATTTGATTAGAGCACTTTAATGTTTTCTGTTCGCATTTAGACCGTCGTGAGGGCAAGACTGGCAAATTCGATCTGTAATAAAGATACCTGAAAATAAACCGTATGAGTGGTAAATCCTGTCGAATTACTAAAATGCAGAAAAACCGCAAATTTGCTCAAAATACCTGATTACTGAAGATGATTTACTGACTGTTTCTTCGGCTTTTTAACCAGAGTTTTGCTTCATCGCTTCCGAAGCGAGCAGCTTTTTTGTACCAGAATTTTGCGAGGTAGCTGTCTTTTTGCAGACCGTTGCCTGTTTCGTACATTTGGCCAAGGTTATACATTCCTTCGCTGCTTCCGGTATCTGCTGCTCTTTTGTACCATTTTACAGCTTCGAAATAGTCCTGCTGAGCAAATTCGCCGTGTTTGTACATTGACGCCATAGCAAGCATTGCATGTGTGTTGGAATTGTCAGCGGCCTTATTGTACCATTCG
>JAGLTN010000294.1 GCA_023135255.1 Planctomycetota bacterium | reverse complement strand
GTAGCTCAATTGGCAGAGCGTCGGTCTCCAAAACCGAAGGTTGGGGGTTCAACTCCTCCCTGGCCTGTTTTATATTGATGTTGTTGTCGGGCTGTAAATGAAATTACTGGAAATCAATAAGGGTTAGTGCGAAATGGCATTTACTATATACAAAAAAGGTCAAGGTAAATACACAAGGTTATGTAGTGCTTTTGGTGCAGCAGCGATATCTGTATTAGGCTGTATCCAGTTATACAATAAGCTTGCAGCAGCTGAATTTGGTTTGAGCAATAAAGCGGCTATGTGGGTATCGACGATGGTTCCTACTGCGGTGTTTGTTGCACTGGCGATATTGATTTTCTGGATCGTTAACAGACCTACGACTGCTGATTTTATGATCTCTGCGGAAGGTGAGATGAAAAAGGTCAGTTGGGCGAGCAGAAAAGAAATTGCTGTCTCGACATTTATTGTAATTGTTGTTGTGGTTTTTATGGCAGCAATGCTTGGAGTTGCGGACTTTTCCTTCCAGCTGTTCTTCCAGTGGTTGCTTGGTTAGTTGAAACAGAATCCAGGCGGGATGTCAGAACAACAGGTCTGGTTAAATGATAAGAATTATTAAATATTGGGCTTAAAAATATGCAATGGTATGTTTTACGAGTTGCTGCGAACAGAGAGCTGTCGGTGCAAGACAAGCTTATCCAGAAAGTAGAGATGGAAGGCTTGGGTGATATAATCGCCAGGATCGAGGTTCCTGTTGAACGGGTAAAGCGTATTCGAGGCAACAAACAGACTGTCCATCAGCGTAAGCTTTATCCTGGTTATGTATTTATGGAAATGGATACTACAGAGGATGGTCGAGTTCAGGAGAAAGCCTGGTTTGCTATTAAAGAAACATCAGGCGTGGGTGACTTTATTGGCACTGAAGGCATTCCTACTCCAATGAAGGATACCGACGTTGCAAAGATGCTCATGGAATCGGCTAAGCCGGAAGATACGCCGAGCATTAAGGTTGATTTTAAGAAAGATGACCAGATCAAGATACGTGAAGGCGCCTTTGAGAACTTTGAAGGTGTTGTGGATTCCATCGACGAAGAACGCGGTATTGTTAAAGTGATAGTATCTATATTTGGCAGAAGCACTCCGCTGGATATAGAATATTGGCAAATAGAAAAAGTTTAAAAGTTTCAGAATAAATTTAAAAGGTGAATAATGGCTAAAGAAGTAGCTGTAAAAATAAAATTGCAGGCCAAGGGTGGTCAGGCGACCCCCGCGCCGCCGATCGGACCGGCTTTAGGACAGCATGGCGTCAATATCGGCCAGTTTGTTTCACAGTT
>JAGLTN010000293.1 GCA_023135255.1 Planctomycetota bacterium | reverse complement strand
TAAGAAGTTATGGATTTATTCGCGGGAAATTCTTAGCCTTCAAGGGTATAAATGATAGCTAATCGAAAAGATTCTACAAAGAAAAACTCCAGACGCAAAACCTGGTTAAGGCGGATTATAGAGTTACTGGTCGTGGCGGGGGTTTTCTGGTTTACCTTTAATGTTACCGCTAAAGTCCTGCGTGAAGTGGCGATTGAGCAGATAGGTGAGATGACCGGTGCATCCGTAGAGGCTGACCATATTTATTTTCGCATCAATGGTTCAGTCTTTATACAAAATATTGCTATTCGTCCAATGGTTGACCCCGGCTATGACAATGCCTTTTTTAAAGCCGACAAGCTTTATGCTCGTTTTGGGATTCTTAGCCTGTTGATGTTTAAACCACAACTCAAGAAGATAATGGTTTCAGACTTTGTTTTAGATGTTCAAAATGAAACAGACAGCGACCACTGGAATTTTCTGGACATGAAATTTACTGCGCCAAAGGGTGGAGCGGGTAAAATACCAACGGTAAGGCTCAAGAGAGGAATACTTAAATACAGCAAAATCACGAATGGCGTAAGTGAAACCGCTCTGGAAGTGCCTTTAGAGGTCAAACTCGTTCCTGATAAAACCACAAAAGATAATTACAATTTCTACATCACTACTGCCCAGAGACCGGGCTATGCAAAACCGAGCAGCCTCAATGGAAAGATAGGTCCCGGTATTTTTACCGTTTCGGGGTCACTCTCTTCTGTAGAATTACCAGCCTTTGAAAAGCCGTGGACAATAGACGTTTTAGCAGCGGCGCTGAATTATGATCAGGATAAAAATTTTACTTTAAGAGTCAGCATTCGTGATTTGCAGAACAAGCCCACAGAAGAGCCGGCGAAAGAGACGATCGACAGCAAAAAACTTTTAAAAAAATTCGGCATACTTGGTTCGGTGCAAAATGTTTTCGATCGCTTCAATCCGTCAGGTCAGCTTGATTTTTCCCTTAAGGCAGAAGGTAATTTCAATGATGTAAAAAATGTAAAATTCCAAGGCTCTGTTAATTGTAATGGGATAAATTTTTATGACATCAAATATCCCTACAAATTGAATGATCTTAGAGGCAGAATCGATTTTACACGAGACAGTGTCATCTTAAATAATCTTGTAGCTAAGCACGACGATATCGACCTTAGGATCGAAGGGCAGATACTACAAAAAAAAGCAGGCTGGGATTATGATGTTAAGTTGCTCAGCGACAATATGCTGCTCAATGACGAACTTTTTGCAATATTGACACCTTCGCAGAAAAAACTCTGGAAGGTTTTTGACCCCTATGGTCGAGTGGGAATCGAATTCGGTTTCAGAAAAGAGCCCGGAAAAGACAAGCAGCAGAGACTTACCGTTGATCTGAAATCAATTAAAGCTAAATGCACATATTTCCCTTATCCGATAGAAAATCTTTATGGCAGGCTGGTTTTTGATCCTTCCGAGGTTTTTGTTAAAAATCTCATTTCCGAAGTTGGCAACAGAAAACTGACGTTTAATGGCCACCTTGCAGGCACAAATACTCGTAGTCCGAAATATGATGTCGTAATCAAGGCGACAAACATCGATCTGGATTCAGACCTTGCCAATGCTTTGCCGGACAGTCATCGCTATTTATACGACAAGTTTGTTGCGGGTGGTATGGGGGATGCTCTCATAAAAGTTTTCACCCCCCTCCAGGGTGATAAGCGTATTACGTTTATTGCGGAGTTGTTTTTCAATACCGTAACTTTTGAGATCAACAAATCACTGGTCAAAATTTCTGATATATCCGGCAAAGCTGTTTTCAGTCCCGATACTATAACCCTTGATAATATCAAAGGTATTGCAAATGGTCAGAGTAGTATCGATCTTAATGGTAAGATCTGGCCCGGCAAAGGTGCAGATGAGTTAAGATATGATATGTCAGTGGGTGGTAAAAATACGCTGCTTGAAAAATCACTTTTTGACCTGATGCCGAAATCTATGGATAAGTTTGTATCAATGCTCCAGCCAAGCGGCAACATTGACTTTCGTGCGAAGTTGAAAAAGCTTAAAATGGAAGATAAGCCTGAGTATCACCTGACCGTTGATTGTCAGGGCAGCAGTATAAATTTCAAACCTTTCCCATATCCGCTAAAAGATATT
The DNA here is from genome assembly GCA_023135255.1 of Planctomycetota bacterium. GTDB lineage: Bacteria > Planctomycetota > Phycisphaerae > Sedimentisphaerales > Anaerobacaceae > JAGLTN01. The sequence continues at coordinate 1,713 of JAGLTN010000293.1, read as the reverse complement.
TTCGGCAGAATAGACATCAATGAAGATATAATCAAATTGGAAAACATCAGGGCAAACTCCGTTGGAGGTATCAAAAATACCCGGCAGAAATATCAGATCATCGCTAATGGTCAAATTCAATTATCTGAAAAGACTTTTAAAAGTGCTCAGTTTAGTTTTGATGCTAATGATCTTATGTTTGACCAGAGATTCAAACTGGCGATCCCTGAGAAGTTCAAAAAGATATACGATAAGTTTTCACCCACAGGCAGATTCAGCCTGAATGTACCAAAGCTTAATATTACAACCGATGTTGATAAGAAAAAGATATTTGATATAGATGGTTCGCTAAAGCTTAACTCATGCAGTTTTACCCCTGAAAAAAGTGTCAGCGATCTTGATTCAATAATTAAAATAAAAATACTTTATCATCATGGTCGTGGTATTTTTAATGCTGATGCGTCGATCAATGCTCAAAGACTGCGGGTCAAAGGCAAAGAGCTTACAGATATGCAGGCTAAGGTGAATTACGACCCAGCTCGGAAGTTGTGGTCTGCAGAAGATGTAATAGCCGATTGTTATGATGGTCGCTTTATAGGCGGTTTTAAATTTAAGCAGATCGAAGAGGGTCCATGGCAGTATCTTGTTGATGTTGCATTTGGAAATATCGACCTTCATGAACTAATTAAAAAGCAACAGGATCAGTCGGATAGTGGTTATTCTACCGGTATATTAGGAGGTTCAGCGGCATTTCAGGGCATAATCGGCAATGACCAGACCAGAATAGGGCGTTGCTCCATAGTAATAACTGATATGAAAGTCGGTAAGCTTTCACCCATAGCAAATGTGCTTCAGATATTAAAACTTGATGAGCCGACAAATTTCGCCTTTGAAAGATTATTTGTCAGTTCATACATTGAAAAGAATATGCTCAATATTGACCGGATCGATCTTGCTGGCGAAAGTCTGGCATTTAACGGCTCAGGGTGGGTTGATATAAAAACCAAGGACATAAATCTTAAGCTCTTTGCAAGAGGCAGCAGAGTTGCGACAGTTGACCCGTCAGTACTTCAGTCGCTGGCTGAGGGATTAGGCAGCGCTGTTTTGCGGGTTGATGTCACTGGAAGTTACGATGCACCTAAAGTGAATGCAAAACCTCTGCCGGTATTAGAACAAACTCTCGAAGTTATAAGCCCGAATAAAAAATCTGAAAAATAAAGCATTTGAAATTAAGTTTGATTAATAATACCATCAGCATCTCAATTTTATACAGAAAATGAAAGGAAGGCTTTTAGAAAATGGCTAATCTACCGGAAGCAGTAAAAAATCAGTGGGACAATATTGAAGACACAATGGTACTTACTACAGTTAATAGTGATGGGCTGCCAAACTCAGTTTATGTTGCATGCGTAAAGAAAATTGCTGATGACAAAATCGTCATCACTGATAATTATTTTGATAAGACCAGGGCCAATATCGCCGCCGGTAGCAAAGGTTCGCTTTTGTTTATTACCAAAGACCGCAAAAGCTTCCAGGTGAAAGGTTCGTTTGAATATTTAACTAATGGACCAATATTTGACGATATGAAGAATTGGGTTCGTGAGGATCTGCCGAAAGTAGCGGCGGCGATTCTCCATGTCGAAGAAGTTTACAGCGGAGCGGAGAAGTTAGCTTAATTATACCGATCCCAATTGAATTTACCCGTTTATCCGCGGGTAAATAACTTAAAAATAA
>JAGLTN010000292.1 GCA_023135255.1 Planctomycetota bacterium | reverse complement strand
CAGCACCACCAACTATTACACCAGCCAATAGCTTTTTCAGTATCCCCTTGCCCCCAAACCAATATGCCCCGCAAAGAGCTGCCATAGGCCCAACATAAGTTCCGTATTTAAAAATATTACCATGAAATCCAAGCCCGTTCGCAGGCCACCAGAATTTTGTTACTAAGGCTGTCCCAACACTTACCAAAACCGCGGCAGTAACAAAATAATATATCTGTCTGATCGCCGGCATCGACCTGCCCGAAAAACAAACCAGGCTATAGCCGGCAACCATTATAGCCGTCAGCTTTATATTAAAACCGACAGACCTGCCGATATCTTTAGCAAACGCAACCGATAGAATACTAATAACCAAATACCCCCATACACAAACCCCCGGCATCGACGAAGCAACTTTTTTCTTGTCTTTAAAAACCATCAAAGCCAATATGATCGCCCAGATAAACACCGCAGAGTTACTGAAATTAAATACCTGCCATATTTTACTTTCCTCACCAGGCCAAAAATGAAAAGCCGACCCCACAACAGCTATTCCAACCAGCACATTCGCGCAAGTTTCGATATGCCTGTCCCTCAATTCTGCCGGATGCTTCATAGCACACAACCTCCCGCAATAAAGACCACCCCCAAAAACAATCTAACCCATCTGAGATTAAGCCCTTGCCACATGCAAACAAACAAAACAAAGCAGCCGCACACAGCCCCCATACTTTTAATATCATGCTCATACCCATATCCGTAAAACCATTTCAATATAAAAAACAGCACAACCATATGGATAACAATAATCCCCAAAATAATCCCCCAGCCGACCAAAATTTCCCTGTATGGCTGCTGTTCATTCTCCGTCATAGCTTTGGTTTTCAAAAAAACCATGCCGCTCAAAAAAACGACTCCCAAAATCCCGTAACTTATATTCACCGACCACCACCAGGCTGAAATCGTAAAATATTCATCCGACACAAGATTGATAAATACACAAGCCAGATAAAACAAAACAAGTTTCTGAATAACTACCAGCTGGTATCTGTTTTTAAACGGGATAGCCGAGAAAACTGCTCCCAGTATCAATATTAACGGGTTCTCAATTGTTACATCCATTTTTTTTCTGCTCAAGGTTTTTATATTTTTTCTTCAGCACCAAAAACACAATTTCTTTCAATTCCCTTATCCTTAAAAGCTGACAAGCAGTAACAAATGTTGACATAAAAACCGCCGATATAACCAAAAGTTTCAAAACCGGAGGCTCAAACGCAAACCAGGTTCCAGCAGCCCAGCCCGCAATACCAGCTGCCGCCGTCGAAGCTGCTATCTTTAAACAAAATCTAAAGATTCCCCCATCCCCCCAACCATCAAGCCTTCTCCTCATAAGCCATAGCAAAATCCCAACCTTGGCACTCTTAGAAACCACCAATGCCATCGCAATAGATAAATGTCCCATCGTCGGCAAAAACCACCACGCCAGCAGGATATCTGCGCCAACCGCAATAACCCCGACCACTACAGGCGTTCTGGTATCTTTCAAAGCAAAAAAACTGCACACTACCAGCGACTCAAGCGAAAACGTAGTAAGCCCGAAAGCATAAAACATAAAAGTTTCCGCCGTCGCCATTGTCGATTGGCTGCAAAAATTACCCCTCTCAAAAAGTACCGAAATTATATCGGCCCTGAGCATTATCAACAATAAACTTATAGGCCATGCAAAACACACAATAAGCCTTAATGACCTCTCAAAAACCTCAGCGAAAAGCCTGCGGTTTTTTAACCCCGTTAAGTGACAAAGCTGCGAATAAACCACAGTCACCAAAGCCACCGGCCCAACCAGCAAAATCGCATCAATAAGCTTTTTCGAGTATCCCAGATATGCCAACCCTCCGTCAGGCAAGGTAGACCCCAGCATATTATCAACGATTCCGCTGATATGCGAAGATACGACCCCGATCGCTATAGGTCCCATCAAAGCTAAAACCTGCCCAACCTCATCAATTTTTTTATCAAAGCCTGTCCGTAAAAGATACCTGCTCTCAGGCAGAAAATATAAGTGACATCCCAAGACTCCCAAAATGCCCACGCTAACCACTATCGCCAGCGCAGATACTCCCGCTATCGGCACAATTAGTACAAGCCCAGCTGCTATAAAAAATTTCATCAATGCCTCAGGCCAGGCCGCCCGAATAAAAAACTTCCGCCCATTCAAAGCTGTCATAGTCACCATCGAAAGTCCCCAAACCATCGTTGCGGGCGCAAGCATTCGTATTAAATTACCGGTTAATATTTTTTTCTCATCAGAAAACCCCGGCACAAAAATATCCGCAACAACTCCAGGCCAGACTGCCATAAACACCGCTATAGCCCCAAGCAAACCCGCTGAATAAAAAAATATCCTCCGAAAAAGCACACCGCAAATGTCACCGCCTCTATCAAGACTCCTCGAAAATATCGGCAACAACGATGGATGTATCAGTTCCTTAACAAGATAAACGATTGAAAGCACAAACCCCATCGAAGCAAAATAAATATCTGCAACCTGACCAGTGCCGAAAAAATGAGCGATAACAACTTTCTCCCCAAACCCGAATATCTTACTGAAAATATTAATACCCGCCAGTCCGAAAACCGTCCCCAAAAGAATCTGTCCGCCTTTATTGTAGCTGTCGTTCTTTGCGCTTTGCATGTTATAATTTTATCTTTCTGACAGCCGATTTGTAAATTCTGCTAAGCTTATCTATTTGTCTTTCAACATTATGGTTCTTCAAAAAATATTCATAAGCCCTGTCCCGCATCTGCTGCTGTTTTTCCTTGTCACTCAATATTGAATCTATACCAGCTGCGATATGCTCTACCTTGTTTTCAACCAGCACACCTCTTGCCTCATCGAGCAGCTCAATATTACCAATAACCGAACTCGCCACAATTGCGCAACTGCTCCGCATCGCTTCAAGTATCACATAACTTTGTCCCTCAGCCTGTGAACAGAGCACCACCGCATCGCAGATGCCGTAAAGCCGATCCATGTCCCGCAGTTGTCCCAGCAATAAAACTTTCTTGCTCAGATTTTTTTCCGTTATTGTTTTCTCTATCTGTCGGCGTAATTGTCCCTGGCCAGCGATAACAAAAACCACATCTTTGATTTTAGAAAGTTCCGCTGCCTCAATAAATTTTCCAACCCCCTTATACCCCGTCAATCTGCAAACAGTAGCGACAACTCTGCAATTACTACCAATCCCGAGCTGCTTTTTATAAGCTGCTTTTTCTGCGTCACTCAATTCAACCGTTTTCGTATCAAGGCCGTTTTGCACCACTTCACACTTCTGGGCCGATGCTATTTTATATTTTTCAGCGATCTCCTTTTGGCCCTTGCCCACTAAAACCAACTTTGTTGTGATAGCGGCCAATATTTTCTCTAAAGCAAGATAAACACGTTTGCTCAAAGCTCCTCCGCATCTGATAAAAGCAAAGCAATGCGGGCTATGTATCCGTACCTTTATCCCCGCGATCAAAGCAGCAACCCTGCTCAAAGCACCCGCCTTGGAACAATGGCTATGCACAATATCGAACCTGTTTTTGCGGAATATTTTTAAGATAGCGATAAACGCCTGCACATCCGCTATAATTTTTATCTCTCGCCTCATATCAACAATATGAACCTTAACGCCGAGCCTTCTTAACTTTTCTATCCGCTCCTCGCTGCCGTCCTCAGTTCTGTCAAGCGAACATATAAACGTAACATCAAAGCCTCTGTCTTTAAGCCGAATAAGCGTATTGTCTATATAAGTCGCAGCGCCGCCGGCAAAGCCTTCCAGCACGTGAACTATCTTTATTTTCTCCGGCATATCTTTCCTCCCTGAAATAACCCGATAAGCCTTTGGGCATTTTTGCGACTATCAAAATTCTCTCTCACAAACCGGTAAGCATTGTCCGCCAGATACTTCCTAAGCTCCTGGTCATCAACAAGACGCAAAATCGCATCCGCCAACTCCTGCACTTGCTCCGGGGCAACTATCAAGCCCGTTTTTCCGTCTTTTACAACTTCTCTTATCGTCTCAAGGTTGCTGGCTAAAACCGCGCATCCGCTGGCAAAAGCCTCCAACACCACATTAGGTATCCCGTCTCTGTCCCCATCGTCGGCTACCACCGAAGCCGCCACCAAAATGTCAGCCCGCCCAATAGCCTTTAAAGTTTCCCGATGACTTTTCGCTCCCCCAAAACAAACATGCTTAGCAACACCAAGCCTTACCACAAGCTCTTTTAATTTTCTCTCTTCATATCCGCTGCCGATTATCTCAGCCTTAACTTCAGGTCTATTCTTCACCACAATCGCCATCGCTCTGATAAAATAATCGAACCCTTTCTTGCGTACCAATCTGCCGACAGACAGTATCTTTAACTCGCTCGTCCCTCTTTTCCTTTCCACATAACAATCCTCAACCCCATGATAATTCAAATAAACTTTACGCCGGTGTTTTGCCCCCAATTTTCCCCGCAAATACCGTTGTCCGCTTGCCGTACAGCAAACAATAAATTTCGCTCTCTCAACCTTAACCCTCAAAGCACCACTTTCGACATAAATATCCCTGGCATGTGCCCCAATGCTGAAATCCACCCCGGCAAGCTTCGATACCGCCAATCCAATACACGCAGGTCTGCTCAAAAAATAACTGTGAACGTGTTCGATTCTCTTTTCAATAACCTTCCTGCAAAAAAACACAGCTGTATGAATATTCCGCGCCAGATACAGCCCATCGCCAGCCGATTCAACAAACAATCGAAAAACCAAATACCAGAACCTGAAAAAACACATAGGCTTCTTAACAAAAAAACTCAAAACCGAATAAATACCATCCGGAGAAAAAAACGCCGGCTTATAAAACACATCCCTTTGTTTTGTGCTCTTTCGGCCGTCATTTGCAAACACAAATATCTTTTGCCCCATCTTTCTCAAAGTTGCCATCTCCCTCGCCGCAAATGTCTCACTCAAACACGGATATCTCCCAAGCACATACGCAATTTTCATATCAGCCATCTACCCCGCAACCTCCTTATATACCCTCAGCATTTTCTCCGCGCATCTGTCCCAGTCAAATTTTCTCGCCTGTCTCAAGCCGCTTAGTACCAATCTTTTTCTCAGATTCTTATTGTTTATAGTTGCAAATATTCCCTCCGCTATCATTTCAGCGTCGTGAGCTTCAACTGCGTAAAACGCATCATCAGAAATTTCCTCAAGTATTCCCGTTTTACAAGCTACCACACAACACCCGCAAGCCATCGCCTCCAGCGGACAAAACCCAAACCCTTCACATAGTGACACCGAAACAAATACATCCGCCATCTGGTAGATCGAAGCCAGCATGTCCCTGTCTACATAACCAGTCAGAATAATGTCACCCTGGTTAAAATCTTCCCGTATCTTCCGTCGCAAATCGCTGCTTTTCCAGCTTCTGCCCCCAACGATCACCAGCTTGTGCCTAAGCCCTTTCTCTTTAAGTTTTTTATAAGCCTTAAGCAGCGTATCGATATTTTTTTTAGGTTCAATGTTACCCACGAACAGAATGTATTTTCTCGGCAGATTATATTTAAGCACCGCCTGCTTCAGAACCCACTTATCCGCATAATACGTAAATATATTGTCAACCCCAGGTCGAACCGTTTTTAATTTACCATTATCAATTTTAAAATGTTCCCTGATACTCTTCGCAGTAACTTTAGAAACCGCGACAACCTTATCTGCATTCCTGACCGAGACAGGCATAAAAAGATTAAAGTAAGCAGCATTGGCCGCAGTACAAAACTGTCGATGGTCGATCGCGATACTGTCATGCACCGTCAAAACCACAGGCACTTTACAACCAAACGCCGGGCATATATAAGCAGGGCAGTGCAGTACATCAATGGCCATTTTCTCCGCCAGTCTCCCAAGTCTGAAATGCTCCCACAATATCCTTTTACATCTGTTATCAAGCCTGTCACAATTGACGATCCGCAGATTCTCCGCCTTGACAAGATTCTTTTGAGCAACTCTGCTTTGGTTCGTAAAAACAAAATATTCATTGCCAGCGTCAATCCTGAGCAGTGCATTGATAAGCCCAAGCGTATAATACTGCACCCCGGAAATAAACTCATCCGTAGTATGAAATGTAATACCGATTCTCATAATGCCTACGCCAGGAGCCTTTCATATATCCCCATAATTTTGTGACCAACTGTCTTGAACGAAAATTTTTCACAAACCTTTCTTTTGCCAGCCTTTGCCAGCCTCCTCTCCAAGTCCCTGTTACCTGCGATTTGCATCATTGCGCCAGCCAGCTCAACGGCATCTGCGCTGTCTACTAATATCCCCGTCACTTTGTCTGTGATGATCTCTGCGCATCCGCCGCTATCAATGGCAACAACTGCTATCTCATGTTCCATAGCCTCAATAATAACCCTGCCAAAAGGCTCATTCTCCGCAGTATGGACAAGGCAATCGATTTGTCCCCAAACATCCTCCATGTTCTCCTGCCAGCCGAGAAGTTTTAAACAGCCTTTCACCTCGCTGTCTTGTACCTGCTGCAAAAGTTGTTTTTTATACTTACCCTCTCTGCTAAAAATATCGTCCCCGACAATACAAAACCGCACATCCGAGCGCTGCCGATAAACGATATCCGCAGCGTCTATAAAAAGTCCCTGTCTCTTCCACCCGACAAATTGCCCGACATTACCAAAACATATTTTTTCATTAATAAATTTATTCTTAACACTATCCTTTTGAATTTTCGTTCCGTTATAAATAACCTCAATTTTCTTTTTATCAGCGTCTTTCTTTATCAACCACCACCGAGTTGCTTTGCTAACCGCTATCACACTATCCGCTGCCCAGCTGCAAAGCCGAATTGCCGCTTTGCTGCCCACCATGTCCCTGCAATGAAAGACAAACTTTGCCCCGCTAAGTTTGCCGGCCAAAATACTCACCAGAGCAGCCTTGGAATTATTAGCATGTATTATCGCAGGTCTTCTCTTTTTAATTATTTTCCAGACTCGCCAACTTGTCTTAAAAAAATACCATCCCTTTCCAATGATCCCGATACCTCTCGCTATCTCATTTATCGCCCGGCATTTAATCCGCATCTGCCTGAAACGTTTTTCAACTTCGCTACCTGCCGGGCAAACCGCAATAATCGAATATTGCTGTTTAACAACCTCTCCAAGCAGCAGCAAACTCTTCTCAGCACCGCCCAGATGCCCCTCAATGCAGATAAAACACACACATGCTCTATTAATCACAAGCCCGTCTGAATGTTTTTTTTCTCTTTTTAAAACCATAGCTCCCCAAAAGCGACTCTCACATCCCATCTGTTGATAAAAAGATTAAAAAAAGTAAGATTGATAAAAAATTGATGAGCTATTATCATATCAGACGATAAACAATGAAAAAGAAAGTGGGTAAGGCATGAAATTCAGATCAATCACTGTAATTATTATTCTATTGTTCACCACCTCATTTGCATTAGCAGAGCAATCTTTAGAAGACCTTATCACCTCAGCCAGAAATCAGGATCCAGCTTCGCAGTACAAACTCGGCAGTACCTACGCGAAAAACAAGGATTTTGCAGAAGCAATGAGATGGTACAAAAAAGCTGCCAACCTGGGTCATGCAGATGCACAGTTTATGCTCGGCACAATGTATGCCCAGGCAATAGGAGTCGAGCGGGATCTGCCAAAAGCAATATACTGGCTTCGAAAAGCCATTCAGCAAAATCACGCACAAGCTCAGTTTCTCCTCGGAACAATGTATGCCGATGGCGAAGGAGTAGAACAGAACTTTACCCAAGCGATAGATTTATATATTAAATCGGCAAGGCAAAACCACGGGCCAGCCATATGTGCAATTGCCGGTATGTACGATCTCGGGATCGGCGTAAAGAAAGATTACACGCAGGCGATAAAATGGTATCTAAAAGCTGCGAATTTAGGATACGCGACAGGCCAATATCTTCTTGCATGCAGTTACTATGGCGGTCAGGGAGTAAAACAAGACTATGCTCAGGCATTACTCTGGTACAAAAAAGCTGCTGAGCAGGGCGATGCCGCCGCTCAATTCCTCGTTGGTAATATGTACGCCTATGCTCAAGGCTGCAAACAGGATTTGAAAGAGGCATGTAAATGGTATCGAAAATCAGCAGACGCCGGTTACGCACTTGCTCAATATAACCTCGGAGCAAACTATGCTGCCGGCGCAGGTGTCCCTCAGGACCACAGCGAGGCTGCCAAGCTATACTTAAAAGCAGCAATGCAGGCATACCCGCCGGCACAATCCGACCTCGGTGTAAACTATGCCTCTGGATGGGGAGTTGAAAAAGATTATCTGCAAGCGGTGAAATGGTTCCGAAAAGCCGCTGAATCGGGGTACGAAAAATCGCAATACAACCTCGGCTATATGTACGACCAGGGAAAGGGCGTTGTCGCTGACCCCGAAGAAGCCGCTAGATGGTATCTAAAAGCTGCAAAACAGGGAAACACAAAAGCGCAATTCAGACTGGCGATTATGTACTTCCAGGCAACAGGTCTGCCGAAAAATAACGTTGAAGCTTATAAATTCGCATTGCTCGCAGGTATCAATGGCTACGACGTCCAAAAATTAAAACAAGACCTGAAATCACAAATGTCAAAAGACCAGATAAGAACCGCCCAAATAGCTGCGAAAAAACTCATCGACAAAATAGAAAAAATCAAGCAACAGCAGTAAAAACTAAACCAACTTGTTTTTTCTTAAAACCATACCGCCTGTACTTGTCAAAAATTACCGAGGGTCTGGTTTGCCGAGCAGTAAAAGAAGAAAAATAGCTAAAACTGGGACTTGTGATGTGCCTGAAAATTTTAGTGCGAATTTTAGTAAAAACCCCATCAAATCCCAGCAAAATACAGCAAATGCAGTTTTGCCCAAGCACCAAAAGAAAAAGCTGTAACGCCTTGTAAAATCAATGACTTACAAAAAGTTACAGCACTACGCCTGACAGGACTCGGACCTGTGACCTACGGATTAGAAATCTGTTAATTTGTTCCATTAAAATGTACACAAAATGGCCTTCGAGATATCGTAAACCCACATTTCAGTAGAAATTTATGGCACCTTTACAAACGACTTGGCGCCTAACTTGGCGCCGAGCTTGGCTTTCACACTTAGCCATAATTGTCCGGATTCACCTGAGATGTCGAGTGGCCCCAGAATAGCCATAATGGGTTTTCTGTCCAAGGGAACAAACAGGAAATACCTTCCTGAGCATCTCGTAGGACATATCTAATTATCCATCCCTTACCGTGAAGCCCCCAAAAGGTTTTAGGATATTCCCAAATGTTCAAACTCATATTCCGAAGATGGAATATTGACAAAGAATTTTCGGTGTGCTTTTTTAAAAAATAAAAGGAATTCCGAAATGAATGAAAATAATTGTTCAATAGAAGACCGCTTACCAATGTTCCATCGTACTGTTAAGTTGCCAAATGGACTTTGGGACAAAGTTAAGGAATTGGGTAAACATGAAAAGAAGTCTTCGCGTTGGATTGTTGATGAAGCTTTGGATACTGAACTTATACCACTAATTGAGTCATTACGAGAACTCGGTTTGAAGGGGGAGATCAAGGCTGACAAGCTGGTACGAGTGCCACTAGATGACAATGTTATTGGTCGGTTAAATTACGCCCGGCGACAAACAGGGCTACCAGCGGTACTGCTTCTTCGAATTTGCTTGTATAAAAACACAAAAAGACCATTCGGAAAGTTAAAAGTAGAACCACAAATAAAAACAGGCCATTAAAAGGTGTGTTCGCGAGAGGAAAAATCATTTATGGTACTCACAAAGGCAAAAATACAAGGCTTGAGTTTTAGCTAACAGCGGTATAAAATACAATGGCTAAATTTATGCCATTATATCAGTTGCTGGCAAGACGATAATAATCAAAAGAGTGGTTAATGGCTTCAAAAAAGGCCTTGACGTGTTGATTAAGCTCATATATGATTCCTTATATTAGATGTTATATCTATTTAGGTCTGTTGGCCAAGGTTGGTAATATGAAAAATAAAGATATTCCCAAAATAGTTAAAAAACTGCGAACTGCATTTGGACTGACCCAGGAGCAATTTGCAGCTAAGGTTGGTGTCACTTTTTCAACAGTCAACCATTGGGAGAACGGAGAAGGCTTGCCTTTTCCATTGGCAATGAAACAAATCGAAGAATTACAAAATAAATTAGGGCAGAGTAAATAATCTAAATGGGAGATCAGAAATGATTAAAAAGATATGGGTTGGTATTGTCGTTGTGATTATAGTTGTGATAACAATAGTAACAATTGCCATCTTTTCACATGGACGCAAGGAGGACACGACAGTCATTAACATAGGAGTTATTATACCTTTGACGGGAGAAGTTGCTACATACGGCCAATCCCTTAGGAGAGGATTGGAACTTGCTAGTGGGTCTGAAAAGGGCAAAAACTTTGATTTTATTTATGAAGATTCAATGGCTAATAAACGCACAGCAATAAATGCTTTGGAAAAACTGTTCTTTAGCAAGGTAAAGTATTTTATTGGCGATGCAACATCTTCAGTAACGTATGAAATTGGTCCAAGAATACAAGCCAAAAACGGAGTGTTGATGGTACCAATTGCTACAGGTGACCGAATCAAATGTATAGGCGAAAACATATTTATGATATCCCCTCGAAATGAAAAACAAACGCACAGAATTGTCAACTTTATCAAAAATAATTTTGATGATAAAAAGATTGGTTGTTTGTTTAAGCAGAACGATTATGGAGTAAACATTGCACATACTTTCCTGAAATTGTTTAAAAATGAAACTTATAGCCAAGCATACCAAGAAGGCCAAAATGATTTTAGAAGTTTGCTGTTGAAGTTTAAGAACGAAGCGGTCAATCTTGTATTTCTTCCAGGCAATTATATAGAAACTGCAACAATATTAAAACAAGCTCGGCAGATTAATTATAATGCTGTGTTTATTGGCACAGATGGAACTTACTCTCCAAAACTTATTGAATCAGCTCGCGAAGCCTCTGAAGGTTTCTTGTTAACAATGATGCCCGTTGACTATCAGTCAAAGATATATTTGGAGTTTGAAAAACAATATTTAAAAAAGAACAATAATACCAAACCAGATATTTTTGCGTGTTATGGATACGAAAGTGGACTCATAATGATGGAGGCTATCAATTCCAGTTCAAGTAACACCACGAAAGAAGTAATAGAATATCTTCAGTCGAATGAATTCAATTCATTAACTGGCATGATGCACTTTGAGAATGAAGGTGATCCTAATCGTCCTGGCTGGGAAGCAAATAGAGATTACATTGTGTATGTTGTACAAGATGGCAAATTTATTCCCTATGATTTAGCAGTCAATTGACGATACAGAATGGATTAGGATATCATGAAAATATCTGATTTGAAAAAATATATTAAATTACGCCGAAAATTACTTTGGATAGGTGCTATGGTTATTGGCACTATAGTCGGCTTAGTCGTTTCAGCATCGTGGGATAAGATAAAGGCATTCTTTGAATCTGAGCCGTATGTTGCTGTGCTAGTATCCACCAAAACCATTGATTTTGATATTCCAAAAGACTTCATTGATGGATTTAATCATGCCAGGATGGAGAAAGGTAAACATTATTTTTCGTCCAAAAATAATGATAAGATTCAGATTAGATATGAAGAGGATTTTTTGTCCAAAGAGAAGACGGCCATAGTTTCTGAAAAACTGAATTCTGATGATAACTGCATCCTTATAATTGGCAACTCCAATAGCACTTTAACTAGTATAAATCTAGATGTTTTAATGGCTTCAAACAATAAAGTGCCATTCATAATTCCAATAGCTACAGACGAAACTCTTCTGAAAAAGGCTGAATCTGTAGATTACAAGGCTGTACTAAGGATGCTCCCACATAATGGCAAACAATCGGACGCCATAGAACGTTTGGTGTCTAAGTTGGCAACGAATAGGAAAGTTGCTATTTACGGAGACGAGGATAATCAATCATATTCTATAAATCTATTGAGAGATATTGCAAATAAAGTGAGGAAAAAGGGAGGCACGATTGTTATCGAAGAATTAATAGGCCCTACCAACTCTTTTTATAACAGTATTGTTAAATGGACTTCTGAAAGCAAACACCCCGAAGTCATAGTTTATGTGGGTGTTTCACATCATGGTTTACTTTTCTTAGATCAGATATCAGAACTTGACATATCAGTCCCAATAATCTTTACGGATGGGTGCTTGGTCACTTCTCTCCTTTCTAATATTTCAAAGTATACAGGAAGGGCTTTCATTCTCTCTCCAGCAGAGTTTACAGAAGAGGACATGTTTTTGCCATCTTATAAGCATATTGGTGAGGATGCCTTTACTTTGGCATCCTCAGTTATTAAACGTAGTGATGGTACACGAAATGGTGTACGAAACTTAATTGCAAACAACAAGAAGGATTTAGGCTTTTTTGGTAAAGCAGGGAGGTATGGTTTCAGTCCACACGGTGAAAATGAAGAAGGAGTTTATTTTGTGTATGAAATAAAAGGGGGGAAGTTAGAACGGTTCACTAACTACTAGATGACATGAGCGTATTAACCACTACAAAGATAGATAGAATATCTCTAATCCAACCCAGGCATATTTATGCACCAGATCCTGGGAATGAACCGTTAGGTCACATTTACATGCCTACTTCATTGCTAGCAGCGGCAACAATTATTTTGAATTCAGGAATAGACGTCTCAGTATCGGACGAAAACATTGAAACACATAATTACACCCACCCCGTCATTGGTATTAATTTACTGGGACCGCCCTATATCCCCACCGCAATTGCATATACTAAGTTTCTACAAAGTACATATAACAAGAATTTTCTGCTAATAATCGGAGGACAAGTTGCTTCAGGATTATCCGCTAAACAACATCAACAATTATTTGGCTCCAACACAATAAACGGAAATAAAGTTGAAGTGCTAATGGAAGCAATAGGGGCAGAGGTGGGGGCGGGAAAGAAAATAAGTGAATTGTCTTTGATCCCTGCTTATTCCCAATTATCAGATAAGTATATGCGATTATATCTTAATACAGAGTTTGGGTTCTATTTGTCACAAGGGTGTAAGTATGCATGCAGTTTTTGCACTGCAAGCAGAAGCATACACGATCCAATTAACAACAAAGTAATAAACAACAAAGAAATATACAGGAACTTGGATGTTGCATATAATGATATGCGATACCTAGTAAACAAAGCGATAGGCTTTGGTATTAAGAAACTCGATCTTTATTTATCAAATTTGGATCTGTTTCAAAATCCTGCGAATGTGAAGATGTTTGCTGAACGGATAATTCAATTGAGAAAAAACTATCCTGGTTTCTCAATAAACATGAGAGCTTTATCGAATGTCCGGTCGTTTTTGAAGGTTCACAAGTCAAGTCCTGAAATTATTTTACAAATGATTGAAGCTGGTTTGTATCGAATTGGATTTGGGATCGATGGAGCAACTCCAGAGATATGGAAAGAAACACGTAAACCACAAACAAAATCTGAATGCATTAAAGCTATGGTTGTTTCAAAAAATGAATATAACTTAATCACAGAAATGTTAATGGTTTTTGGCTACAATAAGTATGACAATGAGAAATCATTACAGCTAGCATATGATTTCTCAAGAGATATGTCTGAGGAATATGGAGCATTAATCAGGCCTCACATCGCTAAAGACATTGCTCCAGGCAATGATGGCTGGAGAAATAAAGAAAATGAAGAAGTTGTAAATCGGTTTATAAAAAATCCAGTATTGTTTCAAAATTTGGATTTTACCGCTATACCATCCCCCTACACACATCCAGATGGAGAATTGCGGAAGCTGATAACGAAATTCTATAAAAAAATATGCCAATTACCATCCTCCTTGACACAATATGTAAAACCTGAAACCACTGATATGGCGAAGAAAGAGTTGAGTGAAGTACGCAAGTTTAATCTGATGAAATATGATATTTAGAAAAAGCTGGTAATGAATTTGATGCAACTAATTATTAATGTAATATACGCTGCTTCGATATATGCAGTTGTCGCATATTCATATTATTTTATGTACTCGGCACGTAAATTCTTAAATATGTCTCATGCCGCAATAATAGCATTAGGCGCCTATCTGGCTTTTGAAATTAAAAAGCAATTGGCTTGGAACATCTTCATAGTCATTCCATTCTCTGTTGCTATTACCGCGATAATAGCAATAACAGTGTTCTTGCTAATATTTAAACCATTGCAAAAAAGAAAGGCATCCTCAACGAAAATGCTGGTGGCTTCACTTGGTATTTATTTAGTGCTGCAAAATCTAATTTCATTAATTTGGCTAGATGCCCCTAAAAGCCTATGTAGCTGGCCAGTTAAGAGAGGGCACAATATCTTGGATGTATATATAACTAATGAGCAAATACTCATGATTGTCGTCAGTATTGCGTTGCTGGGTGTTTTGTTGTTGTTTTCAAAAAAGACAACTATTGGCAAATCCATTCGTGCGGTAGCGAGCGATTCAGTCTTAGCGGATGTTTCAGGGATAGACTCATATGCTGTTGTTTTGTGGGCATTTGCAATTAGCTCTGGTCTGGGTGGATTAGCAGGTATTCTTATTGCTATTGATGTTGACATGACTCCAACCATGGGAATGAATGCCTTTATGATGGGAGTTGTTACTGTAATAATAGGGGGTGTTAATAGTATCCTTGGAATTGCTCTTGCTGCATTGCTACTTGCAATAACTCAGCATTTTGGAGCATGGTTTATTGGTTCACAATGGCAGGATGCGATTGCTTTTGTCATTTTGGTTTTGTTCCTATTATTCAAACCAGAAGGATTTTTTGGAAAGAAGGTTAAAAGTGCGACTGTATGATATGGAGGTCAGTTGGAATATCTGCTGCATATTTTAATATTGATTGGTATCTATGTGATTCTGGCAGAGTCACTTAACCTAATTGTAGGTTATACGGGTTTGTTGTCAATTGCTCATGCTGCTTTTTATGGTATAGGAGCCTATGTTGTGGCTCTTATGGCGTTAAAGCTAGGTAGCCCTTTTGTAATAAACATTATCTGTGCGATTATTATTAGCGGGTTATTAGGTGGGTTGGTGGGTGTCCCTTCACTTCGTATAAAGGATCATTATTTTATTATTGCTACTTTTGCTTTTCAAGTTATTGCTTTCAGTATTTTAAATAACTGGGTTTCATTTACCGGCGGCCCCATGGGATTGCCGGGAATACCTCAGCCGGTAATATTCGGCTGGCAGGTTTCATCACACCTTGAGTTTCTATTGCTTGTCGGTGCTTTTGCGATCCTTGTTTTCTGGCTATGTCATCGTATTATTAAATCACCATTTGGCCGTGTTTTGATGGCTATCAGGGAAGATGAAGTTTTTGCTTTAGCTGCAGGTAAGAACGTTGCACTATACAAGGTGGCTGTGTTTGTTATTGGTTCTGGTATGGCTGCAATAGCCGGAGCCTTATATGCTCACTACATTAGCTCCATAGAACCTATAAGCTTTACTGTAATGGAATCTATCTTCATAATCTCGATTGTCATTATAGGCGGAGCAGGCAGCTTGTGGGGGCCAGTAGTTGGTGCTGTACTTCTTGTAATGCTTCCGGAAATATTGCGATTTGTTGGTATGCCGAGTTCTATAGCCGCTAACATGAGGCAAATATTATATGGCGGATTGCTTGTCGCGTTTATGATGTGGCGGCCACAAGGTTTAGTTGGTAAGTATGGTTTTCGATTGGAAGACACAAAAAAATAATGAGCAGTTGGCTTAAAATAGATAATCTGAACAAGCATTTCGATGGAGTCAAGGCTCTTGTGGATTTTTCTTGTTCTTTAGATAAGGGTGAGATACTTGGGCTGATAGGACCCAATGGGGCTGGCAAAACTACACTATTCAATGTCTTGACTGGATTTATAGCTGCTGATAGTGGAAGTGTAGTATTTTGTGACGTTTATCTTCACAAGAAGCCCGCTCATAGGATTGCTAATCTGGGCGTTGCAAGAACATTTCAGGATTTGCGTCTTATCAAGCAGATCAGTGTATTAGAAAATGTACTACTTTCTTTTAGGAAACAGCCCGGCGAAAATCTTGCTAACACATTCTTTAGGGCCGGAAGATGTAGGAAGGTGGAAGCTGAGAACAAAGATGCGGCCTATTCTATACTGGGAAAGGCTGGACTTGCAGAGAAAACTAACAGCTTGGCATCTGACCTTTCGTATGGTCAGCAGAAACTTTTGAGTTTGGTCTGCTGCCTCGTTTCAGATGCGGACCTGCTACTCTTGGATGAGCCGGTTGCGGGAATTGCTCCCGCTATGATAGAGCAAATATTGTCGATAATTACCGATCTTCCGAAGCAAGGTAAGTCTGTAATTATAATCGAACATAATCTGGAAGCAGTGAGGCAAGTGTGCAATCGAGTTGTGTTTATGGATGCAGGAGAGAAAATTTGTGAAGGTACGCCACAAGAAGTACATAACGACCCGCGAGTAATAGAGGCTTATCTGGACTGAATTAATGTATTATGCTTAAAGTTAATGAACTACATACTGGTTATGGCAAAAAGCCTGTGCTGTTTGGACCATCCCTTGAGATCAGTAAGGGCAAGATTGTTGCTATTATAGGCCCTAATGGTGCGGGCAAATCCACAATATTAAAAGCTATTTGCGGATTAATACCTGTCTGGGATGGTAAAATCACTTTTGAAGATTCCTGTATAAACGACTCTACACCAGCCAAGAATGTTAAACGTGGGATTACATTCTGCCCGCAAGGTAATAGAGTTTTTGATGAGCTAAGTGTTAATGAAAACCTTCAGATTGGTGGCATATATCTGAAAAAGAAGGAACTTGCTGGCAGAATTGATGATGTCCTTCAATTATTCCCTATGCTGAAAGACAGGCTGAAGCAAAACGCCGGAACACTCAGCGGTGGAGAGCAACAGATGTTAGCTTTAGGGCGAGCACTAATCCCAAGACCCAAATTATTACTACTCGATGAGCCTTCTCTTGGACTCTCTCCAAATCTGATTTCCACTGCCTTTGAAAGGATACAGCAAGTCAATAGAGAAAGAGGCACAGCAATATTGATTGTTGAGCAAAAGGTACGTAAAGTACTCAAAATCTGTCATAAGGTTTACGGCATAAAACTTGGCAAAGTAGTGTTTGATGGCCAGCCTGAACAAATAAGGCATGATGAACGGTTAAGACAAATATTTCTATAAAACATGGTGAATTAAAAGCAAAAACAATGCTTGAAAGAAAAGAATTTAATGGTAGAATTTTAATAACAGGAACCAAAACTGTCTCTTAATTTAAACAGCTTTTTGTCTCATTTTTGATGAAGACGTACACTTTTCTGCCTAAACGCTTACCCAAGCGAGACAATCGCATTTTTTGACTATCATTGAGAAGTATTTGCTTGCTACCCAGTTTTTCCTGTAGAATCTTATTTTCCTTCCTTGCCGTACTCAATCACATCCTGCTGATGCCTGTTTAGCCATCCTGCCAGCATCATCAACAGCATTGTCATTGGTTTTGTTTTCGTAAATATCTCAACATTTTAATTTTGCCTATTCCAAAAAATTGACTATCTTGGCTTTAACCGTCTCTATATTTTTCAACTGACATTCCCAGACAACTAACATTTTCCACCCAAGTTTTTTTAAGTCCTTATAGTTACGTTTGTCTCTTTTGATGGTTTTACTAAACTTTGACTGCCAGAAAGCATGCTTTGTTTTAGGCATTGAATAACCTTTTTTGCATTTGTGTCTATGCCAATAGCAGCCATTAACAAAAATAACTTTTTTACGACTTAAAAACACAAGGTCAGGGCATCCCGGTAAATTCTTCTTATGCAATCTGTAACGATAACCTAAGGAATAGACTAACCTCCTAATAAGCATCTCGGGGCTTGTGTTTTTGCCTTTATTATGCGACATACAGAGATGGCGTTGGGGGTGTGTTAAGTTGTCAGCCATAGATCTGTACATGTTTTTTCGAAAGTCTCCTTGATATTACCACTAATGTTATTTGGGTAATCGGGAGTTCCGGCACCTAGTATAGCACTTAATATGTTGCTGATTAAAGGGGTAAGGAAAGGCTCTGAAATAGATGCTACTCTGTTGTAGTCTGTGATAACATCGTAATCTAAAGCGGTTTTTTCGTTGGGTCCAGCCAGACGCGGAATTACTGTATTAGTAATTGCTTTAGATATGACGATGAAATTTAACTTTTTACTGCCATCTTTAAGATAAGGCAGCACATAACATCCGCCAGGATACCCGGTTGGTTCAGTGGTCATAGAGTTTGGCGTTGTCTCCTTAAAATTACGCCTCTTAATCGGGCTCGCTTTGAACTTTTCTATGTCTTTTTCTATCTCCCAGAGCGGTATCAGATTTAAATAACCAAAATTTTTCTTCCAGAATCGAGCCAAATTACAGTCTGGTGTGACAACTAAAAAATAGTCTTCGTCTTTTTTTATAATGTCACCCATCCGAACAGTTTTGTCCTGTGGATAATAGTAAAGCCGATATGACCACAGATCCACCAATGAAGATATGTCTGCACCTCCACTATCTCCAGTGCTGTGAAAGTCTTCAAAATCCAAGGATTTAATTTCATCTCTAAATTTAGATTTTATTATACCTAAGAGAGAACTGGTTTTATTTTCGTCAATCTCCTTTGACTTGAATTTTTCACATAGAGCATCGTTCATATTTTCTATTATTTTCTCTGCCAATAATTCTTTGAAATCATGTTCTGGGGATTTTGTGTCGCCCAAGAATTGCTTTACAAAGTCAACTTGATGGTTGCCCAAACGTACTAATATACTTTCGATGGAATCCCTTGACGTTTTTCTTAGCATGGAGCCAAACTTAAATGAAAAATTCTCATTATAAATTCCCTGAGTATCTAGTATCAGTCTGTCATGAGAGTTCTCCTCATTGTCCTTCATCAAGAGGTGTAATCTCTTCCCAAAATATGCTTTTAAATCATTATCTTTCACTCTTGCCCGTACCTCATCTTCATGGTCACCTCCTGTATATATATATACAATAGCAAAACTAGTATTAAGAATCTTAGCCAACTGTTCTCCAGATTCTACTCCGCT
>JAGLTN010000291.1 GCA_023135255.1 Planctomycetota bacterium | reverse complement strand
TCCAAAGGCCGCTCTATATCTAAAGAAATATCAGATAAAGGCGACAAACCCATAGAAACAAGAAGGTCGGCTTCGGCTTGCTTAATAGCACACTGCACAGAACTTAAAGTTGTTTCTTTGCCCAAAACAATAGCCGAGGCTTGTTCAGCTTGCCACTGCGTAACCATACCTTCTTTATAAAAAGCTCTAATTTCCTTTTCCAGAGAAATAGCGGCATTGAGCTGACTTTGTAGGGCAATCGCTGTTTGCTTTAACGATAAGCAATGATAATAATTTATAGTTACTTCAAGAACAGTAAGCTGTTTAGTGTATTTAGTAACTAACTCTGCTATCTCTTCACCCCTTTGATGCATTGCATATAAGAACCAGGTCGATGGGTCAAAGATATTCATCTGTATTTGCCAGGTTATATTTCGAATCCTTTGGTCATGCATAGCAGTAGCAGATGAGCCGAATTTAACCTTTGGCTGTTTGTCCCATCTTGTGTACTGGTAATCGAGATTTACAGTGGGCAGAAAATTGGAGAACGAAACTTTTCTTTCAAGCTTTGCAATTCTTTGCTGTATTTCCGAACTTCGGACATTAAGATTATTCGTCAATGCAACTTCAATGCAGTCATTAAGGCCGAAAGATTCATTTTTTGATAATATCTCATTTGTCTTTTCAGCTAACTGTTGCTGGTAATCTCTTGTATGATTCTCCCTGATTAAAGAGCCATCAAAATTACTACAGCCAGCAAGAAGAGTTATGCAAGCTAATATCACAGTCGATATTAATATGGTTCTAAATATTGTTTTCATCACCTTAGAGTTTCAATATTCCCTCAAAAAATAGTTCTTTAATTCTTGATATTCCATCATCAATTGATATTTTCTCAGGGCTCTTGATCACTGAAAATATGAATGACTCCAATATTGCAGAAAGCGACAATGTCGTTATCCATGGATCAACGCTTTTAAAGATGCTGTTACGCATTCCTGATTTGAAAACATCTGAGAGCTTTTGCCGAATCGCTCCTCTAACCGCATCGGTCTCCGGCTCAACATCTGGACCTAAAGTCAAGACGGATTGGAGATTCTGCGACAGATATAATCTGATAGATGACGCGTATTCTTCAATAATTCGCTTGTGAGCTTCGATATAACTGGTTATTTTTCGTTTTTCATCTATTTTTTCATCCAAAATTGGAATGAGGATATCAGAAACTCTACGGGCACAAGATCCAATTAATTCCGCAAAGAGTGTTTCCTTGCTTTCGAAAAATTTATATAGAGTGCCAACAGAAAACTCTGATTGCTCTGCGATATCCTGCATAGAAACATTGTGAAAACCTTTGTCGGAGAAGAGTTTTAATGCTGTTGCCAAAATCTCTTCTTTATGCTGTAGTTTTTCCCTTTCTTTTCGTGACAGGACTGTTTTAGTCATGATTTTCTCCTAATGTTCACAGTTAGCAATCCAAGAATGCCTATTTATATAATGACCCCTGTATTCATATTATAAATAACAATTCACATTATAGCAAGAAATTTCCCCTGTTTTTTGTACAAGACAAGCTTGTCTTGATATAATTACGTGATATATAACGAGTTACAAAAGATAGCATTCGTGCATAATAGGCAAAAACTTATTTGCGAGTTAATTTCTGATGAATTAGTGAGTCAGCTTTGGAATTTGCCTTTGATTCCATCGGTATTTTATCGATGAATTACCGTTAAGTATACCAATATCAACTTTCTTAACACTGATTTTCGAAATCTGCGCACAACGATACAGTCTGGCAACTTTTTGGATGATCCAGATTCTTATGTAACTTTGCGATGATATGATTTCAGCAGTCCGCCCCGCCAAGTCGTTTGATGCAGAAGATTTTACCAGTATTATCTTTGTACTTTGGCTTCTTGTTTTCGCGTTTATAGATATTAAGTTGTTGCCTGAGCATGAGATTTTCAAACATCAGATATTGTTTAGACTTGAATAATAGTTTGAAAAATTCAACGATGAGTAAAACAATACTCTTCAAAGGATTTTCTCCAAAAGAATCATAGATGATATGATCTCTATATTTTAACGAGTTCAGAAGCGTTGTGGAAATTCAATAATTGGGTTGCTTCCGATTGTGTTTCCATATCACCGGCATAAACCACTGCTCCAGGTAGTGTGTTGGCAAATTGCTTATGAAAATGCTTTAGCCCTCTGGCCATCTCAGGTGAAAAAGTCATTGCGGCTTTGATTTCCACAGGTTTCAATCGGCGATGTTGTCGCAGCACCAAATCGACCTCGTTGCCTTTAGTGTCACGATAAAAATATAGATTTGGCATTTGGCCAATGTTAAGACGAGCCTTGAGTACTTCGGCAACAACCATATTCTCAAAGAGATTTCCCATCAGCGGATCGCGAGAAACTTGCTGGGGTGTTTCGATCTCCAGCAGCCAGGCAGCAAGTCCCGGCTCGGTAAAGTATAACTTCGGTGTTTTGATGGCACGCTTATTGGCATTTTCAAACCACGGCGGCAAGCGAAAGATAATAAACGATGCTTCCAGAACAGCTAGCCACTCATTTAACGTCGCACGAGAAACACCAACGTCACCTGATAGCGAACTGATATTAATAACCTGCCCAACACGACCTGCCAGTACACGCAAGAATTTCTCAAACAAAAGCAAGTCACGAATAGACGCTAATTGCCGAAGGTCTCGTTCAATGTAGTTTTGAAAATATTCCGAGTAAAGTGTACTTGGGCGAATATCCTCATGGTATAGCCGAGGCATAAAACCTTTGAATAAAACGTCATCGCGAGAATTTTTCACACCAGCGTCTTTAAGTTCTGCCAGTGATAACGGTAACAACCGAAGCAAAGCTGTCCTCCCGGCCAACGATTGACTCACTGCTGCGGCAAGGTCTAATTGATGACTGCCAGTGAGAATATATTGTCCACGTTGGCTGGTAGCATCAGCGAAGACCTGAATATAAGAAAGCAGTTCCGGTACACGTTGAACTTCATCAATAATTACCGGTGCTGGATAGGCACTAAAAAATGCCTTGGGATCACATTGGGCCAATTTACGAATTTCGGGCGATTCAAGATTTGCGTAGGCGTATCCATCGCAATAGCGTTTGGCTAAAGATGTCTTGCCCGATTGTCTGGGGCCGGTGATGGTTACCACCGGATATTCATTACAAACCCTAGCGAACTCTGCTTCTATCGAACGA
>JAGLTN010000290.1 GCA_023135255.1 Planctomycetota bacterium | reverse complement strand
CAGCTGCATAAACACCGACTTTCCCTACAGCCTTCACGCCGTCCTTGACCCTATCAATCAAATTCTTAGAATTGTCCATATCACTTGACTTTTGCTTAAAAAACATTGTCTCTTTTGAGCAAGGAAACAGAATATACCCTGCTTCATAAAACATTGATTATAGCATTTATAAGACAAGAAACCTAATTATTTTACCCAAATTAACAAAAAGGAAAGCTTATACAAAAAAAATAATTTAATCCGCTATTTTAGCCAGTTTTCCGCCAATATTACAGAGTCGTGGTATGTAAACGCACCGCCTCCAGCTATTAAAATATGCCGGTAGAGGTATTTTGGTATGTTTTATGCTGAAAGGCTAAAAAGTTATCTTGAAATCGTTGTATATGGGGTTGTAGTCGATGTCTTTTATTTCCGTTTCAATATCGCAGCGGAAAGAGCCATTTATGTCTTCAATACAGTTTTTGACCTCGCCTTGTGGCCCCTGCACCACCATTTCGACGGTGCCGTCATGCAAATTGCGTACAAACCCTCCAAGCTGTAATCTGCTTGCAACGCCGAAAACGGTAAAGCGAAAACCCACGCCCTGCACTGTGCCTCTGAAAATAATATGTTTCGCTACAGTGGTCATAACTCCATTTATAACATAAAGTTAATAATATTTCAAGTAACATTATTGAAATATTAACACTTCACGAGCAAAAAGAATTAGCGTATAATCCGTGTTTAATTAACAATGGCTACAGGTACTATGGAACAGATAAAACAAACAATTGAAATTGAGAAACAGCTTTATCAGCTAACTACGCTGGTTGCGGGCAATATGTCCCTGCAGCAGGCTCTCGGCAGGCTCGCAGAAGCTGCTGTACGGATTGTAGGTGTAAAAGCCTGCTCTATCAGGCTGCTGGATGAAAAAGCCGGCGACCTTAAGATGTGCAGCACATTCGGGCTGAGTCAGGAATATCGAAACAAAGGCGTAGTGTCCAAAAACGATACCGTCATAAAAGCAGCGTTCGCCGGTGAGGCTGTGGTCCTCGATGATATGCGGGTTGATGGCAGGGTGAAATACAAAGAAGCTGCTATAAAAGAAGGCATCGTAAGTCAGCTGACCGTGGCAATGATTTTCAGAGATAAAGCTATCGGAGTATTAAGGCTTTACAGCCCAGAGCCTCAACGTTTTACTAAGGAAAATATCAGTATCACCCGAGCGGTAGCATCGCAGTGCGCAACCGCCATCACAAACGCCAGGCTTTACGCCGAAGCTATGAAAGGCGCAAGAATAGCAGAGCAAATCAAGCTCGCAGGTGTTATTCAAAGAAGAATGATACCCAAACAAGCACCTGTTATGGATAGGCTGGACATCTCCGCAACTTACATACCCTGCTTTGATGTGGGCGGCGACTTTTACGATTTCATTAAGATCGACGACGATCGGATCGCCATTATCATAGCTGATGTAATAGGCAAAGGTATCCCAGCTGCGATAATGATGAGCTCATTTCGAGGTTCGGCAAGGGCATACTTTGACGACGCCAAAGGTCAGTACCTGCTGAATATCATCAACAAGATAAACAAAACCACATGCCGGGAATGTAGAAACGGCGAATTTATTACCATGTTCGCTGCTATTATAAATGTCAAAACAATGACCATGACATATTGTAATTGCGGCCATGAACCTGCTATACTGATCAGGAAAAATAAATTCTCCGACCTCGACAAAGGCGGACTTGTACTCGGTATTGAAGAAAATTTCAATTATGAATATGATACCGTCAAACTTGCCGACGACGATTGTATTTTGTTCTACACCGATGGACTTATTGATGCAGCCAACTTTGACGGACAACTCTGGACAAGAGAAAACCTGCTAAAAGCAGTAACACAATTTACCAACGGTGCCGCCCGTCACATAGTAAAGAACATTCTTACTTACAGAAGAAGATTTGTAGGACTGGCAAAACAGGTCGATGACACAAGTTTAATAGCGATAAAGATAAACGGATAACAAGCAGCTATGGATAATTTTATTATTACGATTGACGGACCGGCAGGAAGCGGCAAAAGCACTATCGCTGCGCTGGTCGCCAAAAAGCTATCCGCTGCCTTTCTCGATACTGGTGCTATGTATCGGACAGTGACTTTAGCTGCAATGAATGATAATATCGACATGGAGAATGCTTCCGAACTGTTGACGGTATTTGACAACAACGATTTTTCTTTTTCAATTGAAGCGGACAAAACCATCACAAAAATTAATGGCCGGAAAGTCACCGAAGACATCCGCAAGCCCCAGGTAACCGCTAATGTAAAGCACGTTGCATCGAATCCACAGCTAAGAGAAAAGCTCGTCCAGATGCAGCGAAACATCGCCGATCAATATCAAAAAATTGTCACCGAAGGCAGAGACCAGGGAACCGTAGCATTTAAAGACGCTGATATAAAATTCTTCCTGACCGCTTCTGCTGATGAACGCGCCGGAAGAAGGCTTGCCCAGCTCCGGGCTAATGGCGACAACAGCCAAACCCTTAAAAATATAAAAGAAGCTATCATTAAAAGAGACCACAGCGACAGCAGCAGAACCACAGGCCCTTTAAAGCCTGCCGGCGATGCTGTAATTGTCGACACTTCTGATTTAAACATCCAGCAGGTTGTTGATAAACTATTGAGTTATGTGAGGCAAGTATCTTGAAAGAATTAATAAAAGAAGGATGGTACTGGTTCGGCCAATGGTTATGCAAATTTTTCTGCATGTTTTTTTTTCAATGGCGGTGTTACGGCAGAGATAACATCCCCGCTAAAGGTGCGTTCCTGCTAATCGGTAATCACCAGAGTTTTCTCGACCCGATGTTCTGCGGCAGCACAATACGCAGGCAGATAAACTTCATAGCACGCGATACGCTTTTCAAAACACCCGTACTCAACTGGATACTCAATTCCGTAGGAACCATCCCAGTGCGAAGAGACCAGGCAGATATCAAATCGATCAAATCGATAATCGCAAAACTAAAAGAAGGCCGAGGCGTATGCCTGTTCCCGGAAGGAACAAGGACAAAAGACGGCAGAATTTCCGCATTTAAACCAGGCTTCGGACTACTCTGCAGAAGAGGAAACGCAGCTGTCGTTCCGGTAGTAATAGAAGGTGCTTACGATGCCTGGCCTAAACATAGAAACTTTTTCATCCCAGGCTATCAGATAATGGTCTGCTACGGCAAAGCCATACCAGCTGAAAAAGTCAAAAGCTTTACAGACAAACAATTAGCTGACAAGATTACAAGTATCATGAGAAAAATGCAGAACCGATGCAGAATGAAAATGGGCAAAGAGGCTTTCAACTACTCAAACGAAAAATAAAAAAACCTCTTTCCTGAACAGCTTTTCTCATTTTTCCTCAGGCCAACGTCCTTTGGGCATATCACGCAGAACAAGTTTCGCAGGGTCTATAACCACATAGTTAATCCGCTCACGCCGCCATGTATATACCACATGCACAAAACCATCTGAGCCGAGAATCGCAGCCGGATATGCACCGGATGCTTTTTTATTTTCAACTGTCTTCATATCCTCAAGCTTCAATGCCGCCTGCCAACTCCTGCCGTCTTTAGTAACAGCAACATTAAGCCTGCCCCGCTCGCCCGTTTTTTTCGTGGAATGATTGTAAACAAGCAGATGTCTTCCGTCATGCAATGTCACCACATCAATACCCGCACTTGGATTCGGCAAAACAGATTTCGTCAGCCTGCTCCACGTTCTGCCGCCATCATCCGAAAAAGACTGCAAAAGATTATTCTCACTGCGACACAATATCTGCAACCTGTCATCGCTGAATTTCAATATCGTAGGCTGGATCGCGTCAATCTTCCTACCTTCTTCAAAAAGCCCGGTTCTCGTCCATGTTTTGCCAAAGTCCGTAGTCCATTCCATATGCACCCGCCAGCCTTTATCTTCGGTACTCGAACCACAAAGCAGCCTGCCGTCACTAAGCATAACGCCCTTGGCGCGCACGGGCCCCATTATCCCTTCCGGCAAACGCATTGCCTGCGACCAGCTCTGCCCCTGATCATCAGAAACCTTGAGCATTCCCCACCATTTTCTCGGCGTCGGTCCTACCTTATAATAAAGATATAACTTACCATCCTCCCCCTGGTATAATACCGGATTCCAACAGGGATAACGTTTCTGCTTTTTCGTATCAGCCTCAACATACTGCACACCATCTGCCGCCATCGCAGGAGCCGACCACTGACTTGTGCCCTTGTTCTTTCTGCATGTCCAGATGCACACATCGTCTTCACCTTCATCGGTTCCGCCGAAAAAAGCTGCTATAAAATAATCTTTCGTCTCTTCGATAGTCGATGCATGACAGGAGGCAAAAGAAGCCTTCTTAAACAAAAACTGCGCCTCTACAATTCCAGGCTGACCTATCAAATCGTCCCGCAATGACCCCTCGCCATAAGCCAAGCTAAAAGCCGAAGCTAAAACCAGCAACACAATACCGCTAAATTTCATAAAGCCTCCTTCAATATTTTCAAACTGAAACATTTAGCCATTCGATACCAACTTTACTCAGTGCATATCCGACTTCATTCAAATATTGCCCATAGCCCGTGATCCAATGGAAGCCCCGCATCTCTCTAAGCAATTTCTGCCAATCGCCTTCAATAGTACAATCAAACTGTGACCTGCAAATATCATAATCCGGATGATCGGTTATCTTGCCGGTAAAACCAACCCATTTCTCACCACTAAACGATGGCACAAGGTTAGTAATTCTCTGGCCCTTGCTGAAGAGAACTTTAGGTGCTGCACCATAATCAGACTCACAATGCGTTACTATCTTTACAGGCTCAAGGTTCACCCCGTCAAGCCTTCTCGTACTGCTGCAATGAGCACATGTACAAACCCCGTCATGAGGAAATGTAGGATCATTTAAAAATACGGGCTTACCCGAAATATTACTAAGCAGCATCCCCGCTGGTATCACGGAAAAATCAGATTCGCAAAAAGCCATCAACCCATCATCATTTATCAAACTAAGTGCCAGACAAGGCGTGGTCCTTGCAATATGTCCATAGCTCATGCAGTTCTTGATAGTAGCTGCGTTAGTGTTATTTTCCCGCATCACATCCTTAAGCACATTTGCCAGGATAAAAGCATTACATATATATTCTTTCTTAGTCTTCACCGAAACAACGCCTTTTTTCAAATATTCATCCATCTGCTGCTGTGCAAGTTTAACTGCTTTGCTGTCAGCGTGAGCTTTAGTAATCCTCTCCTTAAATTTCATATCATCGACCGTCACGATATCAAGATTCCAGATATCCTTAGCACTGGCAGGACAAACATGAGGCAAACCTCCGGAACCAGCTCCACCAACAGCAATAATTCTTGCACCCTTAGTGTTAAGCAATCCACGCCAGGCCCGCAATCGCCAAAGCAATTGGTCATAGCTATCAACAACAACATCATCTATCGTAAGATTCTTCTGCACATACTCATCTTTACCTTTGCGCAGAAAATACGGATGCACCGTTTCATACAACAACGATATAGGCCCGGATTTGTGACGCAAAAACATAACATTAGGCTTACCCGAATTTACAAAAGCCTCTATCCATTTAAAATTATAAATCCCGGGCCCGCCTGCGCCGGCGCCATAAACAAGGTACATATCACAATCATCTTTAAGAGCTTTTGTCACAGCCTCATCTGAATTAACCCTGTCAACTTTCATGATATCCAGCTTGAATTCCGCCTTATCAGCAAGCTTTGCAAGCTCAGCATTGATCTGCTTTACCTCTTTGTCGATGTCACGCTCACTATGATGACCGCCCCACTGCCGCCACGTAGTCTTTTCCTGTCGTTTATACATATGATAAACCAGCACAGGCTTAACCTTTAAAGGCCGAGCAAGCTGGAACATTTTGGATTGCGACTTATCTACCTCAGGAGTCTTCGCCGAGACTGCCTGGACATTCGACATTCCAATACCGGCAGCGGAAAGACTTATCGCTTTTAGAAAATCACGCCTGTCAAAATTGTCATCGTGATGAAAATTGTTTACAAATATTTTTTTACTGCTCATAATAAGTTCCTTTGCAATATCAATTTTTATCCTTAAGCTGCCTACTATGGCTATTATCGGGCGAACGAGATTCATCACTTGAAAAAATATTTCGCACTTGACCTTCAACTTGAAATGTGTTGTAGTGTTATCATATGTCGCTTACAAAGAAAATAAATTCCCCGATTAAGCCATTAGGTTTTTGGCGGCTGTGCCAAAGCATAAAAAGAAAGCTGCCAAGAACAGAAAGCTGTATTTTACTTGTTGGCTTAGCATGTACCGTTTTTGCAAAGCTGATAATTATCCAGCGTCAAAATCCACCCTTCTTTTTTATTGAATTACTT
>JAGLTN010000029.1 GCA_023135255.1 Planctomycetota bacterium | reverse complement strand
TTTGGGTTAATAGCAAGGTTTTTTTTGTTTTTTTGGTGAATTCCGGGTGAATTTTTGGTTTTCGGCTGAGATTTTAAGGGTAGAAGAGTATTGATGCAGGTTTTGTATTGTTGTTTGCTTTGGTTGGGGATATGATTGGTTTTTAATCAGATGGTGAGGAAGCTATCATCTGGAGGTTGTGAGGGCTATAGTTGTGGAAAGATAAGGAATCAATTGAACTTTTAAAGAGTATGTAGGAACTAAAAGAAAAAGTTGATAACGGAAATGTTAAAATGAAAAACAGAAACCTAAGAGGTTATAAAATATTCATTGCTTCACCGGACGATTTATATAACTCTCATAATCTTGTTAAAGAGACTATACATAAATTTAATTGGCTACATGCAATAAAAAGCGGAGTAATTTTCATTCCGTTTAATCACAAAGAGGTTCCTGGTGGATATAGTAATAATGGGGCTCAAGAATTGATTAACAAAGCTGCTTTTGAACGTGACTATGCAATTATTATGTTTGGGAAAAAATTAGGAAAGGAGACTCAAAATTATAGGTCTGGGACAATTGAAGAGTATGAGAGAAGTAAAAATTTAATCAAAGAAGGAAAAATGTTGGATTTGTTGGTTCTTGTAAAGAGTCCACGAATAGTATTAGATGAAATCAGTGGTATGTCGAAAGAATTGGAAGAATACTCGGAAACTAGAACTTATATAGAAGACACTTTACATGCTGAGAGTTTTTGTAAACCGTTTAATAATGAAGGTGATATAATTCAGGAGTTAAATAGTTTTTTAAATCGTGCGCTTGGAGATTTAGGCGGTAAAAAAGAAAAAGAAGTGTCTGTTAGTGATGTTAAAGATCCATCTGAGATTTAATTTTATGAATGATTATTATAAACAAGTTGAGAAATTAGATAAGTTGATTGTTTTGGCGAATCCTCAAAAAAAGGATTTGGAGCGATTAAGGTCTATCATTAAAAAAGATGAAAAACTGGAGATTTATTTTTATGAAAACAACAATAATTTTAAGTGGTTAAATTTATTAAATTCAAATGATGAATTCTTAACACTTGAAGAAGATGCTGTAGTCAATTTTAGCAAGGCAAAGTTTTTAAATAAAGCGATAGAAAAAAATCCAGAAGAAGTCTTAGATATTATCGGCAGCGTTGAAATAGAAAATCCATTTCTTCGAGGGGAAGTATTAAAAAGTTTGTTAAAAGTTGAGCCTTCTAAATCAGTTCAGTTAACGTGGTTAATTCTTAAATATCTTAATTTTTCAAAAGAGTTAGACTTGTATAATATAAGTCAAGTTGCTACTGAACTTGTTGTTAAATTTGCAGATGATTATGTAAATGAATCTTTTGCTATTGCAGAGAAATTATTGGAAGTAGTTCCAAGCAAAGAAGAAGGATCTAATTTTGCTGAAATGCAAACATATTACTATGAAGAGTTTTTGTCAAAAAAATATTCTAAGCTTTGGAAAAAGGAAGCTTTCAGGGCTTTTAAGATTTTATTTATTAAATTAAAAGACCATCTTGAAAAAATAAAAGAGCAGGAAGGTTATGATGCGAGTTCATTTTTAGCTTCTGATAATTTTAAAAATATAGATGAAATCGAAAAGGCCGATTTATTTGGGGGAAAAATAGAACTCATTACATTGGCAGGTCTTCGAGATATAGGAAAAGAAGTTCTTAGTAAGCAGCCAGAAAAAACTGACAGGTTATTTGGGTTGGTTGAAAAATCCGATTTTAAAATATTTAAGCATCTTGAAATATACTTGCTTAGATTTACAAGGATTGGAGAGCAGAACGAACGAATTAAAAAGACTCTGATGAATGATAAATTTATCGATGAATCAAGTTTTTATAATGAATATATTTTATTGATAAAGAACAAGATTAATGAATTTGATGAAGCAGTAACTGAACAAATACTAAGCATGGTAAATTCCATGATGGAGAAAGTATCACTTTGGGCTCAAGAATGGGTTAAGAAAAATCCCGAAAATAAAGAAAGTAAAGATTTTGATATTAAAAAACATAAAGCAGGACGATTAGCTAAATGGCTTTATCCGCTTAGGGAGCTTGATGTTTTTTCTAAAATGTATGAAGAAAACAAGAGCGAAAGCAATTTGGCTGAAGAAAAGTTAAAACCTGAACCTAAAAGGCCTCGTGCTGAATTTATTAGTGGTTGTGAAGGCAGCGTGATAAGTTTTGATGAAATGGTTAAGCTGAAGCCTGAGACAGCATTTGAGGAATTGAAAAAGCCTGAGAATTGGAAATATGCTGGTGGGCGTTGGAGGCAGGATAAGGAAGGGGACGCAATTTCTCAAGTATTTGAAAAAGTGGTTGAGCAAAGAGTTGATGATTATATTGTTATCGAGCCAAATAAAATATTAGAGTTAAAGCCAATTTTTGTGGATAGGTACGTAAATGGATTGGTAAACGCATGTAGTAAAAATGAAGAAAAATTAAAAAAGAATTGGCTTAGAATTCTTCGTTTAGGGTTATGTTTGCATGAAGCAAAAGGTAATGATAACGAATATGACTGGACATTTAGAAATATATTATCAATTATTGGTGATGCTTTAGAAGCTAAGGAACTTAAAGATGAACTGATAAATAAATATTTTGATGAGTTGTGGGTATTTATTGAATTACTTTGTAAACATCCGGAAAAAGATGTTAAAGAAGATGATTATGATCCACACCAGGAAAGCATTAATTGTGTTCAGGGAATAGCTTTTGAGTTAGCAATTCAATTCAGTCTTGTTTGCAGGAATATTGCAGGGGAAAAATGGGAAAAAGAATTATCAAGTAAATTAATTGGTGTGCTTGATTATCTACTGGGCAACGTCAAATTAAATAAAATCAGGTGTATTTTGGGCGTCTGGTTTCCACAGATTCATTTACTTGCAAATGAATGGGTTGGAAATAACATTGATGATATTTTTAACGAAAAAGATTATGCTGACTGGAATGTAGTTTGGGGCAGTTATGTAAATTGGAGCAGGGCTTATAAAGATACTTTTATTTATTTAGCTGAAATAGGCAAATATGACTTTGCAATTGAAAATATTGATAAAGAGGATAAATACAAAAGGTCTAAAGTTCCTGCTAAGGGGGTAATTGAGCATTTAATGATCGCTTTTTTTAATGAGTGGATAAGTTATGATAACTCTTTATTACAGAAGTTTTATTCAACTGCTACAGTGACTATGAAAGCACAAGCGGCTAACTTTTTAAGTGGTGGTTTCAAAGCATTGAAAGAGGAGCCCAAGGATGGAATAGTAAGCCGATTAAAAGAATTTTGGGATGTGCGGTTACAAGCATGTGAGACAGACAGTTCGTTGAAAGATGAAATTGTTAAATTTACAAACTGGGTAGATGAAACTCCATTTGATAAAAAAGAAACCTTAGAGCTTTTGTATAGAACTCTTTGTTTGACGAATGGAGAAGTTGGAAAATTAAATAGTAATGTTAGAGTAATAAATGGAATATGCGAAATTGCAGAGGGTAACGAACTATTGGCATTAAAGTGTTTAAATAAAATTAAAAAAGACCAAGATTTTGGATATGGTTCTTCTTTGTTCAAAGATAAGTTTATAGAACTTCTTGAAAAAATTGCTGATAACTTTGCTGAGGTAAAGGAAATAAGAAAAGAAGCACTTATGTTGGTCAATGAAATTGGCAGATTACAGACATTTGATTTGAAGCTTATTTATAAGAAGTTAGTTTTGCGGTGAAGGCCCTCTAAAGAGGGGGTAATAAGGGTTTGGGGGTTTCTTGAGAAGGTTGTTATGCTTGACCGGGCTTGGATTTAGTATATATTGAGGGTTTGGTTATTTGATGTTATAAGAGCAAAGGAATGATTATGAAAAAGAGTATTATTTGTGCATGTCTGATTTTGATGAGTATGTCTTTAATTACAAATGCTTTTGCAGCGGATGGTCGTTATAGCGATGTTAAGTGGGAGAATCTATTCGACGGCAAGGGGTTAGGTGGTTGGAGCAAGATCGGGCCTGCGGAGTATTATGTTGAGGATGGCAGTATTGTCGGTAAGACGGTTAAGAGTAAGTATAACAGCTTCCTGCGGACTAATCTTGAATATGGCGATTTTATTTTAGAGCTGGATTTCATGGTTGATCCTAAGATGAATTCCGGCGTGCAGATCCGCAGCCATAGCGTTGAAGGAAAAGACCACACCAAGGTTGTAGGTTATCAGGTTGAGATCGACCCGGGTGAGCGTGGGTGGAGTTGCGGGATTTACGATGAAAGCAGAAGAGGCTGGCTTAATAATCTTGAGAATAATGAACCGGCGAGGAAGGCTTTTAAGCAAAATAAGTGGAATCATTATCGTATCGAAGCGATCGGTGATTCTATAAAGACGTGGATCAATGGCGTGCCGGCAGCGGATATGGTTGATTCGGTTGACCAGAAGGGGTTTATCGCATTGCAGGTTCATGGCACGGGCAGTGATGAGCCGATGCTGGTGAAGTGGAAAAATATTCGGATAAAAGATTTGGGTAAACATTTCTGGAAGCCTTTGTTTGATGGTAAGAGCTTTAAAGGCTGGCATACGTTGGCGGGCGGAAAATGGCAGATCAAAGGTGGGGTGATAGTCGGGACATCAACGAAAGATCAGAAATATCATGGGCAGTTAGTATGTAATGATATTTACGATGATTTTACTGTAAGACTTAAATTTAAAGCAGTTAAAGGCAACAGCGGGTTGTATTTCAGAGTTGAAAAGGTGGCTGGGACTGTAGCGGTTGCCGGTTTTCAGGCGGAGATCGATGAGGCCAATGATGTTGGCGGGATTTACGAAACCAACGGCAGGGGGTGGGTTGTTCAGCCGAGCGAAGAAGATGTGAAAAAATGGTTTAGGTCCGGCAAATGGAACCAGATGACAGTTTCGGCACATGGCGGGAGGGTTGTTGTGCATGTTAATGGATTTAAGGCGGTTGATATTGTTGACAAGCCGAGCAGAAAGAGCGGATATATTTCATTGCAGCTTCATTCAGATGCTGATGTTGAGGTTATGTTTAAAGATATTGAGATACTTGAAGCTTCTAAGAAGTATCTCTGGGGTGTGCATGATTACAGCAGGGATCAGCCGCCAGTGGTTACGCCGGGCGCAGAATATGGTCAGAGACCTAATGATGCGATAGTTTTGTTTGACGGAAAAGATTTATCGCAGTGGTTGTGTGCTGATGGGAAAAAGGCTAAGTGGAAAGTTGAAAATGGGTATATGGAAGCATCTAAAGGGGCGGATAGTATTAAAACCAAAAAAAGTTTCGGTAATTGTCAGCTGCATATTGAATGGCAACCGCCGGTGAATCCGGAAGGGCCTCATGGTCAGAGCAACGGTAACAGCGGTGTATTCCTGATGAATACTTATGAGGTGCAGGTGCTGAATTGCTATCAGAATAAGACTTATGCTGATGGAACAACCGGGGCGATTTATGGTCAGCATCCGCCTATCGTTAATGCATGCAGAAAGCCTGATGAGTGGCAGAGCTATGATATAAGTTTCCTGAGGCCTATATTCGATGAGAAGGGCAAAGTTGTCAGGCAGGCCAGGGTGACAGTTTTGCTTAACGGCGTTGTTGTTCAGAATAATGTTGAGATTAAAGGGCCCACTTTGTATAAGGCAAGGGCTGAGTACAGAGCGCACAGCGATAAGCTGCCGATAAGTTTGCAGTATCACGGCAATGCAGTTCGCTATCGCAATATCTGGATTCGCGAACTGGGCGAACAGTTATATGAAGCAAACTAATATTTATGCTGGTATCAGCCTTAAGTTGACGATCTCGTAGGGCTTGACATAAAGTTTTACGGTATCGTTCTTGACCGGGATTTCTTGTTTGTTATTTTCCAGCAGATTAGTTTTATAAACTTTTTTCAGTTTGAAGCCGGCGTTTATAGTGACGTGGCCTCGCTGTCTGAAGTTTTCATATAGTCTGACTATCAGCCCTTTACCATCCTGTGCTTGTTTAATGGTTTCGATAACAATATTGTCACGGTCTGTTGTTACTATTGGACAATTTATTTTGTCTTTATCAGCTGATGCAGATTTTTTCTCAGGCTTATATACTATCACGGGATCGTTTAGGCTGTATGCCTGTGCGACGGTGTCAAGTGCCCATCTGCCTTTGTGAGGCAAAAGAGAATATGTGAATTTATGTTTACCTTCATCAGCGTGGTGGTCAGGATTTGTCGGGCTTCGCAAAAGAGAAATTCTCATTACGTTGTCTTTGATGTCGTAGCCATATTTGCAGTCATTGAGCAGAGAAACGCCATAGTCATTTTCGCTAAGGTCTGCCCATTTCTGGGCACATACTTCGAATTTTGCCCAGTCCCAGCTTGTACTTCGGTGGGTGGGACGTTCAACATTGCCCCATTGAATCTCATAAGTTGCATTCAGGCTGAAGATGTCTACTTCGAAAGCTGATTTCAGCAGGATGTGTTTTTCTTTCCAGTCGATATCAGTTTCAAAGTCGAGACGATTGCTGTTATGATTCAGCGAGATGATCTGTGAGTATTCGCTGTTTAATATTTTTCGTTTGATCTTGATAGATGCTCTGAGCGGGCCTGATTCTATGATTTTAACAGAAGTTGCCGGTTCGCTTAGCCACATTTTGTCTTCAAAGAAAATATCGATATCCCATGCGTCGTTTTCAAGAGGGCGATCCTCGAAAGCCTGGAACTGATTGGCTTGGCCTTTGCTGGTCAGGACGTCTCTTTTATTTGCTTTGTCGAATATTTTTACGATGTCACCTTTTTTGTTGAACTTAACTTTAAGCAGGTCATTTTCCAGAAGACTTTCAGTGACTTTTAAATTTGTCTTGAAATTATCCTGCGGCGAGTTGACTATCTTAAAAGTGTTTATGCTGTAAGGCTCTAAAGTACCAGAGTTGATCCATATGCCGTTTTTAGATTGCTGGGTTGGCAATGTTGTTCCATCTAATCGCTGAATTGTCTGTTTTTTCTTCAACTTGCCGGGGTAAAATGCCAGATCGCTTCGCTGGAATGAAGTTGGATTTATAGTCAGGATGTCAGCGTTTGATTTTGAGGCAATTACTGACAGGCTGTCGTTTTTGACTTGATCGATGTTATTCTGAACCTGTTGGTATTGCTGCAGGGATTCAACGTAGACTTCGTTTATACTGCTTCCGGGTATGGTATCGTGGAACTGGTTCAGGCAAACGAGCTGCCAGCAAGTGTTTAGTTTTTCATGCGGGTATTTGAATTTCTTGTCGAGCAATGAAGCGGCTGATGCGAGGAATTCGACATCGTGTAGGCCGAACTCGCATTTTCGGTTTGCTCTTTTATTTCTGCCCTGAGTGGTGTATGTGCCGCGATGATATTCAAGGTAAAGCTCTGCGGACCATGTGGGGAGTTTGTCGCCGGCATCTTTTTCGAGTTTGCGGAAGAAGTCTATAGCTTTTCCCTGGGTTACTTTCGGCATCGCGGGGAAGTCTTCCATCTCGATAAGATTTTCAATCATTTCGTGTGTTGGACCACCACCTCCGTCGCCGTGACCGAAGGCAGTCATAAGATTTCTCTGATTGTCTTTATGAAGCGAGTTGGTCCATGTTGTGAGTATCTGGTCAGGAGTTGCCTGGCCGTTATATGTGCAGGCCTGCCAGTCCTCGGCATCTTTTGTTGAGCCGAAATAAGTTAATACTTTTGTGCCGTCGAGTCCCTGCCACCAGAAGCTGTCATAAGGCAGACGGTTGTACTGGTTCCAGCAAATTTTGGTTGTGTAGAAATATTCAAGCTCAGCTTGTTTTATCAGCTGGGGCAGGTTGTGAGCGTAGCCGAAAACATCCGGCAGCCAGAGTATCGGCGATTCAGCTTTTGGACCGAAATGTTTGGCGAAGAATTCACGTCCGAGCAGAAATTGCCTTACGAGTGATTCTGCGCCTGTTATATTGCAGTCTGCCTCAACCCACATTCCTCCTGTCGGTTCCCATTGGCCTTTGGCGATGTGTTCTTTTATTGATTCGAAAAGCTGTGGGTAGTCCTGTCTTACAAAGTCGTATAGCTGGGGTTGACTTTGGGTGAAGTGGTATTCTTTAAATTGCTGCATGAGTTTTATTACTGTATGGAAAGATCGGCCGCATTTCAATCTTGTCTGTGCCAATGTCCAAAGCCAGACTACATCGATATGGCTGTGACCGGCGGCGGTTATTTCAACGTCCAAAGCCGGCCCTGCCTGTTTGATACCGTTTTTCAATACCTTATGTGCCTTTGGGATGCTTTTGTAGAAGTTTTGGCTGAAAGGTTCGCGCAGGTCTATTAATTTGAAAGCGTTCTCAAGGGCTTCAAGAATTATTCCCCTTGCGGGACAGTTTTCATCGAGGACTTTTGCAGCGTCTAAGGCAACTCTTGCGGTTGCAATAAAATTTCTTGTTGGCTGGTCGATTATTACTACTTGCGAGGGGTTCATTACCGCATTGAAGTTGTCATCGGTTGGTTTGTAGTTTGCTCCACCAGTCCAGCCATGAAGTGCAAGTGTATGCTGCTTGCCGTCACAGTATTCTGTAGGCAATATAACTTCATCATGGAAGCAGTCTCTTGCTGCGATTGGTTTTGCGTCGATGTAAACAAGAGCCTCTGGGTGGCAGAAATTGTTGGCATTTCCCAGCGGCAGGTATAATGCTACAGGGCCTTTGTCTGA
>JAGLTN010000289.1 GCA_023135255.1 Planctomycetota bacterium | reverse complement strand
TGAAAAAAGGTAAATTTTTGAAAATTGCTTTTTAAGCACTCAGGTTGTTTTTGGGGTGTTATTGAGTCTGATTGTGCCGTAGTTCAATTCTTCTGATATAAAAACCTTGCAATTATCAATTTCGACTATTACAATCATGGGCTTAAATTGTTTAAGTTTAGAATTTTAAGGTACTTGGCATACTATTGC
The DNA here is from genome assembly GCA_023135255.1 of Planctomycetota bacterium. Lineage (GTDB taxonomy): Bacteria > Planctomycetota > Phycisphaerae > Sedimentisphaerales > Anaerobacaceae > JAGLTN01. The sequence goes on along the minus strand of JAGLTN010000289.1, from coordinate 4,081 downwards.
CGGCGGTCTGGGCGGTATCCTGGATTGTTCCAAGTTTGCCTTTAATGTACCTGTGCGGATACCGGAAATATAAGAGTGACGAAAGAAAGGTTTTTACAAAGATGTTGAACGCAAAAGAAAAACAGAAGGTGATTAAAGAGTTTGAGACACATGATGGCGATACAGGGTCGCCGGAAGTTCAGATTGCTGTTTTAACAAAAAGAATTAATGAGCTTACCGAGCATCTCAAGATTCATAGAAAAGATCATGCTTCAAGGCGTGGATTGTTAAAGATGGTAGGGACAAGGTCTGCGTTGCTTAAGTATGTAAACAAGAAGGACCCCAAGAGGTACAAATCTATTATCACCCGTCTTGGTTTAAGAAAATAATTAAATTGTACTTTGTTTTGGTATTTGCCTGTCAGGGACGGCTTGATGAGCCAATAAGAAATTAAAAGTATATAATATAACGAGGAAATTAAATGTTTGAAGTGACGAGAGTAGAAAGGTCTATTGGAGGCCGAACGCTGTCTATTGAGACAGGTAAGATTGCCAGGCAAGCCGATGGTGCGGTAGTTGTTCAGTATGGAGAAACTATAGTTCTGATTACGGTAGTGACATCCGCGCCGAGATTTGAGGATATCGACTTCTTCCCTCTGAGTGTTGATTACAGAGAAAAGCTAAGTGCTGCCGGTAAGTTCCCAGGTGGATTTATGAAACGTGAGGGCAGACCAACAACGAAAGAAATATTAACAGCCAGACAGATCGACAGGCCCCTCAGACCATTGTTCCCGGAAGGTTATTTCCAGGAAGTTCAGATAATGGTACAGGTTTTGAGCTTTGACGGCGAGAATGATCCTGATGTGTTGGCGATGATTGGCGCAAGTGCGGCTTTGACAATAAGCAAGATACCGTTCATTGGTCCTGTTGGTGCATGCAGGCTCGGTCGGGTAGATGGCGAATTTGTGATCAATCCTACAATCGAACAGCTTGAAAATGGTGATCTGAATTTGCTTTTAGGTGGTCGCAAAGAAGCTATCAATATGATTGAAGTTGAGTCTAAAGAAGTCGCCGAAGATGTAGTTGCTGATGCTGTTGCTCAGGCTCACAAAGCAGTTGCTGAGATTTGCGAATTGATCAGCGAATTGCAGGAAAAAGTCGGCGTAGAAAAAGAAATTATCCTTAGAGAAGTTGACTCTGAATTGGCTGAGAAGATCAAAGCTCAGGTGTCGGATAAGCTCTATGAATTAAAACAGATCGCGGATAAAAAGCAGCGCAACAAAGAAGTTAAAGCATTGTTTGACGAAGTGATCGAGCAGTATTGCAAAAGTGAAGAACCTGAAGCTAAAAATTATGGCGTTCCTATGGTCAAGACTATCCTTGACGATATTCAGGGTAAAACATTAAGGAAGCTGCTGCTTGAAGGCATCAGATTAGATGGCAGAGCGTTTGATGAGGTTCGCCAGATCGAATGTGAAGTTGGTGTATTGCCGAGAGCTCATGGTTCAGCGTTGTTTACTCGCGGCGAGACTCAGGCACTTGTAACGGTTACACTTGGTACTGCCAGAGACTCGCAGATCGTTGATGGTTTGGTTGAAGAATATTCAGATAACTTCATGCTGCACTACAACTTCCCACCTTTCTCAGTTGGTGAAGTAAGACCAGTAAGAGGCCCGGGAAGAAGAGAAATTGGCCATGGTGCTTTGGCACAAAAAGCATTAAAGCAGATGCAACCAACTGTGGAAGATTTCCCTTATACTATCAAGATCAACTCTGATATTACTGAATCTAACGGCTCAAGCTCAATGGCTTCAGTTTGTGGCGGTTGCCTGGCGATGATGGATGCTGGTGTACCACTTGCCAAGCCTGTTGCAGGCATCTCGATCGGTATGATAAGCGATGAAAATGGTTATAAACTGCTGACAGATATTGTTGGTGAAGAAGATCATTATGGTGAGATGGACTTTAAAGTTGCTGGTACTGTTGATGGTATTACAGCGATTCAGCTTGATATTAAGGCCGAAGGGCTTGCCCACGATGCGATGGTTGAGGCATTGACCCAGGCAAAGAAAACACGTATTAAGATTCTCGATATAATGACAAGTGTTATTGATAAGCCGAAAGAAGATCTCAGTGTTTATGCTCCTAAGATTACCAGTATTAAGATCGACCCTGAGTTTATTGGAAAAGTTATAGGCCCTGGTGGTAAAATGATAAAGGGCATACAGGAAAAAACAGGTGCTGTTATTGAGATCGAAGAAGACGGCACTATTGCTATAAGCTGTGTCGGCGGTGATGGATATCTCGAAGCCAGAGACATTATTGAAGCTATGACTACTCCGCCTAAGGTTGGCAAAATATATAAAGATTCTAAAATCGTATCAGTTAAAGATTTTGGTGTTTTTGTTGAAATAGTTCCGGGACTTGAAGGTCTTTGTCATATCAGCGAATTGAGTAATAGCTATGTGAAGAATGTTGAGGATGTCTGCAAGGTCGGTGATCTTATTGATGTTAAATTGATATTGATCGATGATCAGGGTAGATTGAAACTTTCATGCAAAGCAGCTCTTATTGAAGCTGAAAAGCAAGCCAAAAAAGACGATGACAAAAAAGACGATGACGACGATGACAAGAAAGAAGACTGATAAGGTTTTGGGTTTTGTTAAACGTTCGGCTGTGTATTTATAAGGTGATTAAATGCGACAGTTTGTGACAGGATTTATTACAGGATTGATAATTGCTGTTATGGCTGTCGTTTTTTATTTTATCAAAAAACGTTCAGCTGTTGCAAGTCAGGACGATAGTCAGGCAAAAAAACTCGCAGAGTTAAGTAAGGTTACAGGCGGAATAGCCCATGAAATTAAAAATCCGCTTTCCACGATAAAGGTAAATTTGCAGCTTATAAGCGAAGATCTGGCTAATCAGGCATCGAAAACGGGAAATCTTTCAAGGTCGATCAGGAAATTGGCAGTTGTACACAAAGAGGCTGACAGGCTTGAGCAGATACTTAATGATTTTCTGCGTTATGCAGATGGGATGGCGCCGCATCTGGTTTCGGTTGATGTTAATAACCTTATTAGTGACATGGTAGATTTTTTCACTCCACAGGCATATAGCCATAATGTTACTATCAGACAGGGGTTATCAGGAGAAAAGCTGATTTGCAGGATCGACGAAAATATGTTAAAACAGTCGGTATTGAATTTATTTATTAATGCCCAGCAGGCAATGGATAATGGCGGGGAATTAATAGTAAGAACTTATAAAAAGGATGACAAAGCTGTTATAGACATAAGTGATACGGGTTGCGGTATTGCAGATGATAGGCTTGGACATCTTTTTGATACTTATTATTCTTCCCGTCGACACGGCAGCGGTCTTGGGCTTGCGACTACTAAAAAAATAGTCGAACTGCATAACGGTTCGATTTCGGTAACCAGCCAGGTGGGTAAGGGAACCTCGTTTTTGATCGAGTTGCCTGTTTGTTCCTGAGAAGATTTACTATGAATGAAGACAGTGTTATATTAGTTGTTGATGATGAGCGTGACCATGCTGACGGAATAGCTGAGTCACTTGAGAATCACTGCGCCAAAGCTATAGCGGTTTATAACGGTAAAGATGCTCTTGAGATAGTTCGAACGGAAAAAGTGGATATTGTTATTACCGACCTGAAGCTGGGTGATAATATCGATGGGCTTGACGTTCTTAATGATGCTAAGAAACATAACCCGGCAACAGAGGTTGTGTTGATTACTGCTTATGCAAGTATTGAAACCTGTAAGGATGCTATTAAGCGTGGTGCTTATGATTATCTTGTTAAGCCTATAGATATTGATCAGCTTAGAAATGTTGTTAAACAGATTTGTCGTAAGCAGCCTTTCAAAAAAGCAGAACCCATAAACAATAAAAAAATCATAACCGAGCAATTTATATTTGAGGGGATACGAGGTAGCGACAAAGCTGTCAATGGTATTTTTGAGGTTCTCAGACGTGTTGCAAAGACTAATATATCGGTTTTAATTGAGGGGGATTCGGGCACCGGAAAAGAACTTTTAGCCAGGGCGGTGCACAAAAATTCCAATCGTGCCAACAAACCCTTTATG
>JAGLTN010000288.1 GCA_023135255.1 Planctomycetota bacterium | reverse complement strand
GCGGATAAACGGTAAAATTCAATTAAGATCAGTATATATTTAGGAGAAACGAAATGAATTCCATGAAAAGAAGAAACAAACGAGCATTTACAATTGTTGAATTGCTTACGGTTATGAGTATTATCACGATACTTATAAGCCTTTTGGTGCCTGGTCTGAACCGTGTTCGCAGGTACGCCAGAAGGGTTCGCCAGAAAGCACAGTTCCACAGTATCGAAGTGGGTCTGGATATGTTCTACACCGAAAGGGAAGAATATCCTGATTCTTCTTATCAAGATACCGAAGACGTGCCTTATTGCGGCGCGATGAAGCTTGCCGAGGCGATGATGGGACAGGATATGTTAGGCTTCCATCCTGATTCAATTTTCAGACATGACGGTCTGGATGCCACAGGAGATGATGATCTTTATCCTGACCCAAACAGTATGCCTGCGTTTGAATATGCAGCAAATCTCAGAAGCAGAAAGAAAGTTGGCTTGCAGCTTGAAAACGCTAATGCATATCGCGTAGGTAATATTTATGACGAAACTACAGGTATTGGTTGGGGCAATTTTGATGGTGAAGAGCTGCTTCTTTGTGATGTTTATACCAAGAACGTACACAAAGGTTTTGATGGTGTGAGCGGCATTGTTTATGAAGGTACCGGCAAAAGGATAGGTATGCCTATCCTTTATTACAGGGCACGTGACAAAACGTTGCACTATAATGTTGATAACAGTTTGTGTATTTATGACTACGAAGATAACGACGAGCTTGTGTCTCTCGGTATGCCTTGGGATATAACTCACGAACATCCTATCAATCATGATGGCGGACTAACTCCTGATGGCGATACAGCCGATTCCAGGAAATTTTATAACATGATACGCAATGATAATATTGCCGAACCGAAAAGGCCTTATAAGTCTGATTCTTATATATTGATCTCCGCTGGTTTTGACGGTCAATATGGAACCAGGGATGATGTTTTCAATTTTGAAAATTAATAAAATGAATGGAGATTAGCCGTGAAACGGAAAAATTCAGGATTTACGGTTGTTGAATTACTGACCGTGGTTGTAATAATTTCGATATTAATAGGTTTGCTTCTTCCCGGTATCAGTATGGTTCGTAATTTAGCCAAAACGACCCAGCAAAAGGCGCAGTTTGTCGCGTTGGAATTGGGGATAGAGGCTTTCAAAAATGATTATAGCGAATACCCGGAATCTAAAGGAAACAGCAGTGAATCTTATATGGGTGGTCAGAAATTGGCTGAGGCTATGGTCGGCAGAGATATGTTCGGGTTTCATCCCGATACTGACTGGGGCGAAAACGGGAGCCTATACGAAGATTATTACAGGGGTTTGGTGTCTGGTTTTGACCCTTCTGATAATACTCTAAGGGGACCAAGAGATGAAAGTGACAGTGAGAATTATGAAAAGAGAAAAGGCCCATACCTTGAATTAGAGTCGGCAAATGTTTTCAGACTTCAATCTGATCCTGGCAGCAGGATATCCGGGCTTTATGATAGTAGTGAAAATACTACTGGTTTGGATGAAGACAGTCTGGTTTTGTGTGATGCTTTCAAACGCAACAATGTAACGGTATATTTGCCTAACAATAAACAGAAGTTGGTAAAAGCGGGCAATCCGATATTGTATTATCGTGCTAATTTGCTGAGCAAAGATTCCAACGCTTCAAATACTGAAGACAGGATACACGATGCTGAAGATAATTGGAGGCTCGTAGTTCTTGTCGGTGATGTTATGGAAGAAAAACATGACGTCACAGGAGGCGATCGGAGCAACTCGTTTGATAATGACAATAACCGGCATATGAATTTCTATAGATTCGTCAGTGACCCGAAAATTGCTAAGCCTGATACCTTCGGGCCTTTTAGATACTGGCCTTGCAATTCCAAAACTTACATCCTGATATCCGCGGGGCGGGACGGGTTGTATGGTACGGAAGATGATATTTGCAATTTTGATAAATAAATAAGCCTGAAAATTTTTATGAAACGGCAGGCTGAAATTATGAAAAACAAACCTGAAAAACGCGGCATGACGCTTGTTGAAATACTGATGGCTGTGGTCATCTTATTGATCCTTATCACTTTGACGGTGCAGATCGGCAGAAGAATCGAGCAGCAGGGCCAGGAAAAACTAACTATAGAAACTATTAATTTGGTAGATGCCGCATTGGGTGAGTTCGAGGATTTTGACTATCAGTACAAAGATGAGAAATACAGGGCTTTGAAATTTCCGCTGGATTGTAATGATTTGGATAATTTTGAAGTCGGTGAAATTGAGACTGCCCTGAAAGATGCTTTCGGCTATAACATTGTTTCATTAAACGAAACTTCAGATCATAAACCTGAATATTACGGTTGTGAGGTAATGTATTTCATACTGAATATGATTCCTGCAAGCAGGGCGGTTTTGGATGAGATAGATCAGTCTCTGGTATTAAAAAGTGGGGATATAAGCCTCAATAGCAATAATAATGAAGAACAGCCTTTGCTGAGAATCGTTGACGCATGGGGGACAACGCTGAATTATAGTTATTATTATAACGGCTTTGAAGATGAGCATCCTGAAGAAGAATTGCGTGAGCCTGATTACTTTGGTGATGGTGATATGAGGCCTTTTCCTGTTATTACCTCGGCTGGTCGGGATACAATATTTGGAACGGAAGATGATATAACCAACAGATAGGTTCGAGTTGGCCTTATGAATATGAAAATGAAAAAATCCGGTATTACGCTGATGGAGATGGTTGCGGTTGTTGCAGCGGTTGCGATTTTGACGCTGCTTTCTATGCCTTCGATCCGGTCATTGCGAAAATCGTTCGTCAGTGAAGCCGCTGCGCGGAGTCTGATTAATTCTACGCTGGCTTCAGCGCGTGCTATGGCAGCGAAGAAAAGATGCTATGTCGGTGTGCGTTTTCAGACGGCGTATGAATACAGTGGCGATGCAACTGCCCTTAATGATCCAGATGAATTTTAC
>JAGLTN010000287.1 GCA_023135255.1 Planctomycetota bacterium | reverse complement strand
ACAATGTAAGCTATATGGAAATTGGCTTTGGTGACGGCACAAACCTGGGCATGAGCTCCAGCAAATGGAATATCCTCTACATTGATAATATCGCACTGTATCCTCCCAAATGTGTTCCGTCACAAAGCTCACTGCAAGCAGATATTACAGAAGACTGCGTTGTTAACTATGACGACCTTGATGTATTTTCAGATAACTGGTTGTTAGCTGGTTACACAGTTTCAGCCACTGCTGTTAGTGACGATGACCTGGTTCTCTATTATGACTTTAATGGCGACGCAGTGGATTCAGTTGCAGGCAACGATGGTACGGTTCAGAATCTTGGTTCAGCTGCAACTTATGAAGCAGGCCATGATAATCAGTGTATACACTTCGACGCGACCAGCGGCACTTCAGGTTCGAACATGATCATTCCAGAGGCAGCACTTGCGAGTCTTGATGATGAAGTAACCTTCTCATTCTGGTTGAAGAAAGATGAATATTCTCCGCAGTGGTATCAGGCTTTGTTCGCTGGTCATGGAGTAGCAACTGGTCAGTGCGAAATTTTCAAGGGTTATGCACCGGCTGAAGCAACTAACATGCAGACTACATTTAGCGTGGGATCAGACGGTTGCGTTGCGTGGCAATCATGGGACAGCATACCAGGTTTATTCGATGATGATGATCCAACAATTTATACAGACTGGAATCACTATGCAGTGGTCAAGAATGTAAAGCTTGGTTATATTTACCTGTATATTAATGGTGAGCTTGAGCAGTTCATAAGCGGCAAGTACAAACCTGTCACAGGTTGTGACAAGTTCAGACTTGGCAGCAGCGCTTCAATTGAAAACATTGATGACTACAACTTCTGTAAAGCCAGCTTTGATGAGTTCAAAATGTACAAGCGTGCCCTGACTCATGCAGAGATTCTTACTCTTGCAGGACAGTCAAGTGCGACAGTTCCGCTTAGCATGTTTGACGGCGCAGACGATTCTGATTTCAACACTGACGAAGCAGTTGACTTCAAGGATTATGCGATCCTTGCTAACGAATGGTTGGTTGAGGACCTTTGGCCTTAATCAAAGGCCAAAACAGATTCGATCTGCTTTTTAAGCAGTAATACCAGGGTCCGGACAAAATCCGGGCCCTTTTTTTGTTTCAGGCCTAGTGGCCAACGTCCGGTAAAGTATTACAAAGGATGGTATTATTGGGGCTATAGACAATTTTAGGCTTGACATAGAGCCTTTTATTGTGTACATTCAGGACTTAATGAGAGTTGATGAGGCAGTGTGGTGATGTTTTCGCAATTCCAGATTCTTTTGGAGATGGAGTCTGGTCAATGGGTTTATTTTCTAAACTTGCGTTTTACAAAAATATTTGCAGATTAAGAATTGTTATTCAAGTTAGTTGCTGGAATAGCGTGATTTATGATGTCAATTTTATTTTTTTGGAGGTGTGTTATGATGTATAAGAAGCTTTTATTCATTTCTTTTGTTCTCATGCTGGTATTTATCTCTAGCGTCTCAGCAGCTCCGCTGATCAGCGATGCTGACTTGATCATGTATTATGATTTTGACAGTGTCGGTGCTACAGTTGTGGACGGCTCAGGCAAAGGTAATGATGCTACGGTTGTTGGTAATGTGACCGGCTATGAATTTGGCCGAAGTGGTGCTGGTTCTGTTTTTGGCGGAACCGCAGCAGATGCTCTTGATGTTACAGCAACTGCATTGGCAGACAGGCCCAACTCGGCTGTTACTATGGCGGCATGGTGCAAGGTTGATGATACTGACGATCATATGTCGATCTTCAACGCTTATGGGCCACAGGCAAGTGATCCCGGCAGCAATGCGTATCTATATCATATGGAGATTCGTACGGGTTCAGATTCCTATCGTTGGTGTGTAAGGAACGAAGAAGGCGAAACTATCGGTGACATTGGTGAATCGGCTACACTTATTATCGGTGAATGGTTCCACTTTGCATGTACCTATGACAAAGATTCAGCAGATGCTGACAACTTAAAGATATACATCAATGGTGAATATCTTACAGGGTTGCCAGCAGAAGCTGTTAGTGATTTGAATATTGGAACCGACTGGAGCAGTGGTGCTGCTATTGGTTACACAGCTGACTCATATGCGAGAAACTACGATGGTATGATGGATGAGTTCTACATGTTCAAGAGAGCATTGACTCCGGCAGAGATTTCAACATTGGCATCAGCAAGCTGGATGACTAACGGTGGTTTCGAGACTGGTGACCTGACAGGTTGGACAACGTTTGATGGCAGCCAATATGGTGAATGGGGTGAAGCAGGTACTTATGAAATAATTGCAGCTCCTGATTCTATTGGTCAGGGCGATTATTCTGCTCAAATTACAGGTGGTCAGCAGTGTGGTATTGCTCAGACAATTGCGATTCCTGCAGGTACTATTGTGCAGGCTGATGCTCTGTGGTCAGGTACTTGCGGCACAAGCTACTGGGCAGAGATCAAGGTTTTGACTCATGCTCCTGGTGCAGATTATAACCTGAACGAAAGTAATATGGGCGATGCTTATACTGGTCAATGGCAGTATATTGCTAAGTCAGACACATATGGTCCGCTGAATCCTAAACCAAGCGGCATCTGGAGTTGGGAAGATGCAGCAACTGGGTCACCAATGGCAGGTAATACTTTTACCAGTCTTGGTGAAGTTATTGTTTCTACTAAAATCGGCGGTGCGGCAGGCATGATAATGGCAGTTGATAATATAGCTGTAACTCCGCTTTATCGTATTATAAAAGCTACTATACCAGTGCCGGAAGATGGCAGCACTATCATGATAGGTTCAGATATAGAACTGTCATGGGATGCCGGCTATTACGCAGGAAGCCATGATGTTTATCTTGGTACTGACGAAACTGCAGTAACAAATGCTACAACAGCTTCTGATGAATTCATGGGCAACCAGACCGCTAACACTTATTCTCCAACTCTTCTGTCAGTTGGAACATACTTCTGGCGTATTGACGAAGTCAATGGCGTTGACGTATGGAAGGGCGATGTATGGAGCTTTGATATTGAGGAAAGGCCTCAGCCGGTACTGTGGTTAAAGCTGGACGGGCCCGATCCTAACGATGCAAGGCTTGTAAAAGACTATTCAGGCAACGGTAACGACGGAACTATGGGTTCATCTGATGTCTGGATTGATGTTCCAGGTATTGGCGGCGGTATAGACTTTGACGGCGGCAGCTGGGGTGCAAGTGGTATTGTTTTTGCTGGTGATGGTAATGACCTTGTTGCTGATATGAATCTAACAAGCGAGGTTACTGTTTCGTTTGTGGCTACATGGGATGACGGTGAGAAGACCGGTACGAACTATCCTTATAATGGCAAAGATTCACTTGATCAACGAACGATTTCAATGGAGTGCACGGGTACTAATAATATCCGCAACTTCTTCGGCCCTTACGAAGTCACTGATCAGTCTTCCTGGAGTGCTTTTGACGATACACATGCAAACTTTATCTTCGGTTTTGTTGGCAGTAATTGGGGTGATTATATCAGAATTACAACAACTGCAAACCTTGATACCGGCGAGTACAGGTTGTATGTCAATAATAAGCTTTATACATCAGGATCAGGGTATTCAGGTTCATTCGAAGACCTGGCGAGTTTCACTGTCGGGCGAACACTCTGGGCTGAGATGGAAGGTAAGATGACTGATTTTAGGATTTTCGATGAAGCTCTGGAGCCGGCACATATTGCAGAGTTAGTTGGCGATTATCCGAAACAGGCAAAGAGCCCTGTTCCCGGCCATGAATCAACTGATAATGCTCTTGATGTTACGCTTAGCTGGAGTTCAGGTACAGATGCTAATTCTCATCAGGTGTATTTTGGAACTGATGAAACTGTTGTTGCCAATGCAGGTACATCCTCGTTAGTCTATGCAGGTGAATTCAATGTTAACAGCTATGATCCGGGTGGTCTTGTTTTGTTTAAGACTTACTACTGGCGCATTGATG
>JAGLTN010000286.1 GCA_023135255.1 Planctomycetota bacterium | reverse complement strand
AAGCCAAGCAAAGAATTCTTTCTGTGGATGGCACGTAATAAAGTTAACTTCTGGACCGCCGCCGAACAGCCTGTGCATCTTCTAAAAAAGCTCGGCATGAAGCTGGCATGGGGTGACCACGATATGCAGGTTTTTCATATCGACCCTAATGCCGTTTATACATATAACCATCCGAAGTTTGAAGCTGACAATGACAAACCTGACGATCCCTATAAGATCGATGATTTATACAAAGGTGATGTTGACGGCGATGGAAAGCTTTCATTTTTCGAGGCGCATCCGCAATGGTATTGTTTATATGAAGGTAAAAGGCACAAACTTGGACCTATGGTCCTCGGTTATAATTTCTGCACTTCAAACGATGATGCCTCATGCGAGTTTTTCAAAAATATTATTCAGTCACTTATCGAGGGCAAATATAAATATGTAGATGTTTTAAAGTTTCACATGATAGACCTTCCCAAATGGTGCCAGTGTGAAAACTGTCAGGCCCAGGGCATTTATACCGACAGGCTTTTGAATCTTTGCGGCAGATTTATGAAAGCGATAAAAAAAGCCCGCCAATCCGGCAGATTAAAACGTGACGTTTTGATTATCAGCTCTGCATATACCGAGACACTTGCCCCGCCTACAAAGCCTTTAGCGGATGATTTTGATTATGATAACTTTACAATGAGCATGTATCCCATAGAGCGTTGTTATGCTCACAGCTTTGCCGACCCCGCCTGCTCAGAGATCAACAGAAAGCTGCTCGAATCTTATCAGGGTTGGACAGTTGGCAAAAACAGAAATTACAAAGGCAATTTGATGATAGGCGAGTATTACAATGTAAGCCTGCTGAAATCTTTGCCTACTCTTTATCCGCGTATCATATCAACGGATTTGCCCTGGTTTTATAAAGCTGGAACGAGACATTTTATTTATATGCATGTCCTGACCGATCTTTGGGGTACATGGACCCTTAATCAACATATGATTGCCAAATTTATGTGGAACATAAATACCAACCCGGACAAGTTGCTGAATGACTATTACAGGCTTTATTACCCCACGACAAAAGGGACAACCAGAAAATTTTATGAGCATCTTGAAGACGCAACACGCAGCATAAAAGTTTTCAAACATTTTGTACGTCTGTATGACAGAAGCAACTACACACTAAACAAATGGATAGCAGTTAAAGGCCTGCAGAAAGAGCAGAACAGGCTTTTGGATAAAAATGCTGAAATATTTGACCTGGAGCATTTCAAATATGACCCTTATCATCCGGTTATTAATGACGGCCCGGATGTGATTGAGATAATGGATTCAATGAGGCTTGCCAGAAAATATCTCGATGACTCTTTGATAAAATGCACAGATAAAACCGAACAGCAAAGATTGCTTGAAGACGAGAAAAGGTTCCACTATGGCGAATTAATGTTTAATTTTTATTATCACATTATACGAACAGCAATGTTTCATCATCGTAGTGATAAAACGATGGCTGAACATGAATTCATCATCTTAAAGAGATACGCCCAGCAACTTAAAGAAGTCGTAGACATTCTCCAGGTTTCTTCAGAAGACGCAGGCGATGAGGACGGATTCAAAGCTACGAAGTTGACAGAAGTATACGAAGAGTTTGAAAAGATGTACGGCGAATAATTTTTAAGGAGGCGGGTTAATGCGGCAGCTTGGTTTTTTATTACTGGTTTTAATTACAGCGGCAACAACTTTTGGAGCGGGTGATGTTACTATAGTAGTAAATCCTGGTCATTTTGATACCGTAGAAAAAGCAGCTGATGGGGAAAAAGAAGTCAATTTCTGGGATGATGATTTTTCTGATGATCGTGCGTGCACAGAATGTTTTGCAGCCTTGGAGCTGAAAAACTTTCTTCTAAAAGTCACAAATCTAAAAGAAAACGATATTACTTTCGCCGGCACAAAA
>JAGLTN010000285.1 GCA_023135255.1 Planctomycetota bacterium | reverse complement strand
TATTACATCGACTTTTTGGCAGCACTCGATGCAGCGAAAAGTAAGTATATCCTGCTTAATTTTATCGTACCTGACAATGATCCAGGTGATATGGATATTGTGATACCTTTTGATGAATATGAGAAAGCAGTTCATATTATGCGGCAACAGGCATATTATATGAGAGGAGAATTCAATACAGGGCAGTTTTTGTGGAATAAATACGTAGATCAAGTTGGTTTTATCCAGATCCATATACATGTTGACTACAGTTTTTTTGGTAGGAAAATTATTAGTTTTAACGACTTGTATAATGGCGAGAGCGTATTAACCATCGAAAAAGAATATGTGCTATTCCTGGTCGAAACTTTTTACAAGAATAATTATTCCTGTAAGCAATACAAATATGGCAATTTCCAGAAAATTTTGGATAAGGCTCGACTGGATGTTCTTGTGGCACAGGATTATGGTAATATCCGTTCTATAATTAACAAAGCAAAGAGAAATTATGATACGAAAAATCGCATTAGTAAGCTAATGTTTCTGTTTCATTTATTTAAAGAAAACAGATTTAAGTTATTAATTAATTTATTTAGTCATATAAGAAAAAAGATATTAAAGCAAGTGTTGCCTAATAAGAAAGATATTTTTGTTGTATTGTTAGGAGTTGATGGTTCCGGCAAAACAACCCTTGCAAATAACATTCAGGCTACTTGCGCCAAGGGTGGTATTTTTACAAAAATAATATATATGGGTATTAAGAACAGTATTGTTAATAATGTTCGTGGCATCTTTGCTTCAACATTAAAAAAGACTGATTCTGTGTCGGCTAATCCAGAGAAGGAGCCCGGTCTTTTGAAAAAGATCTACGTCATTCTTGTAGGGATACTTTATTGGGTAGAATATAATCTTAAGTGGATTTTTAAAATCAAACTAAAAGCAGTGAACACGCAGACTCTTTGGCTGCTAGATAGAAGCTATCTTGATGTTCTGGTGAATTATAAAAGCCAGTTTCTTTCCTGTCTTTTTTTGAAATTTTCATTTAAGCCTGATATGGTATTTTTTTTAGTTGCCGAAGTTGACGAATTATATGCCAGGAAGCAAGAAAGAAACAATAGTGAATTGCGGACGATTTCTGGCAAATACACTCTTTTGGCCGATCTAGTGTCATCCTCTAATTTAACTAGTTACATTCTTGATACCGGCCCCCTGAGTGCTGAAGAGACCTTACATATTGCCATGAAGGAAATAAATAAGATCGACAAGATTCGTACGTAAATTAATTTAGTTGCCTTTGCTTGCAAGAGGACCCTCATGTCATTAAAGAAATATTTATCTATTAGTAATTATTTTGGTTTTGCGAAACGTCATTTTATGCCGGCTAATATTTTTCTGGATAGCAACATTGATACTGTAATTTTTGATGAAATCAAAAACATCGATAACATTCAAGCAATAAAACATAATATAGACAAAAGCTGTTTCTGTGATTGGGTTTACAAGTATTATCCCCGATGGCAAACCACATTCGGTCCGCAAATTTTCAACAAAAAATTGGTTGAATTTTATACTACTTATAGTTTATTAAAGCCAACTCATGACGATGCATTTATGGATGCTGCAGGTGGAATAGATTCTTATTTAATGAACATCAATTGCCGTAAAAAGTATCTTCAGGACATAAAAATATCTGACAAGGTAAAAAAAGTTTTAACAAAAGAGGTTGAATTGATTGAGTGCGACGCAGGTAAAATTGAATTGCCTTCCCAAAGTTTAAACAAAATATCATGCCATCACTCTTTTGAGCATTTCCAAGGTAATGCGGATACTTTATTTATTAAAGAAGTCCAGAGGCTTTTGGCCCCTGGCGGTATTTGTTGTATTTTGCCGGTTTTTTTGGCAAATGAGTATATCGAAGTGACCGATAGACTTACGTTTAGAATGAGGTTTGATAAAAGGTCAAAGTATATTATTGACCCGACAGCCAGTTTGCCAGGTGGTCTTGCCAGCGGGTCTTATGCCAGGATATACGACGTGCTTGCCTTTCAAAAAAGGATATTGGATGAAATTGATTATAATGATTTCAAGGTGTCTATTGTTGAAATATGTTTGAATGATATTCCTTTACCGAATATGTCATTAAAATGCCACAAAAGAGTTTCGTGTGCCAACTATCCCTATAGGGCGTTTCTGTTGAAAAGGAATCAATAGGTTTATTTCTAAATGCGATCTTTCGATACCGTGCCAAACAAATACCTTTTTAATGAAAATTATAATCTTTACGATTATTGTTTTGTGACTTTAATTAGTATGTATATGTTTTTACTTCCTCTGTTGACAGCGGTTGGCTTTGAAAATATAAAAATAGTCTCATTGCTTTCTATTGCGGCATTGTCTTTGTTGTGGTCTTTTGATTTTGTGTTAAAAGGCAATCTGTGTTTTCGTAAACCCCATGCGGTTCTTTCGGTATTATTATTATTATTATTGCCTGTTTATTTCTTTGTTTGGGGTAATTATAGCGAGATAAATTTGCTATTGACACCATTTATGGGGTATCTACTTTTCAGAAGAGAACGTATCTTCATGAATGTTTTGAAAGCAGTTATTGTTATACAGTTTTTTTTCTTATTGCATGAAGTCATAACGTCGAGTTATATTTTCATCAATATTCACCAGGGAGGTATATTAACAGAGGTTAGAGTGCACGATTACTCTAAAAACGCTCAAATTTTTAAGGAAGTTGGATTTCGTCCGAAAGGATTATTTTCTGGCACCCTAGTGGCATCAACGTTTCTTATTGGCGTCTCCGTAATATTTTACAAACAGCTTAAATGGCTTTTTTTATTAGTTTTAATGGCATTTATGACTAATGGAAGGTTGGCGATTATTATTTCGACAATTATACTATTTGCTTCTTCAAGGAAGCAAACCGCAAGCTATTTCCGCCGGCACAAAATGGCCTCCTCTTTACTTGCAGTTATTATAGTCGTCTTGTTCTTGTGTATCTTTCTCGTAATGCAATCTCAGGATGCTATTGATAATTTTTTTAATGTTTTTGATATTGAATCTTCTGCAAACGTCAATCGCCTGAAAGCTATGGATATAGGGATATCCGCATATTTTAAATCATATAGTTTTGTTGAGAAGCTATTGGGAAATCCTGGGTATATTTATTGGCTCTATGCCAGTGGGGCTGAATCGGAATGGATCAGTCACCTGTTAAATATCGGATTAATAGGCGTGCTTTTGTATTTAGCACCTCTCTTAAATATACTTGTTATATCTTTTAGAAAGCGATTGTTC
>JAGLTN010000284.1 GCA_023135255.1 Planctomycetota bacterium | reverse complement strand
GGGTTCTTCACCATCCACATACATGTTGCATCGACATGGTAATAGTCTCTTCTGATATCAGGGTATTGGCTTTTGCCCATCTCGTGAAATGCTCTTTCCCAGAGGTCGTACAAATATGTCAGCACGTTGGTTTTGCCGCAAAGTGCCAACGTATTTTCTTTGCCTCTGCCGGTAGCCTTTTTGCCATACTTTTTAGCATATTCAAAAGCATATTTAAGACAGCGATCAACCTGGAAACGACTATAGACAGCCGACTGAACCGCGACTTCATTAGGTGTACCCTTCATTGTCACTCCGCCGGTACCAGTATAAAGATCGCCTGAATTTTCACGAACTACAACGTAATCAATATCAGCTGGGGTTTTACCCTTCAAAGGGGTCTCTACACCCGGAAACAGCTTCACAGGACGCAGATTAATATACTGGTCCAGTGCAAATCTCGCTTTAAGCAAAATGCCTTTTTCCAGGATACCCGGAGCAACATCCGGATGACCAATAGCACCGAGCAAAATAGAATCAAATCCGCGAAGCTCCTCGACACCTGAATCAGGCAGAGTTTCGCCGGTCTTCATATATCTTTCACCGCCGAAATCAAATTCGGTCAGATCAACCTTGAAACCAAACTTATCAGCAGCAGTCTTCAATACCTTAACTGCCTCGGCCGTCACCTCAGGCCCGGTTCCGTCGCCTGGCATGACAGCAATCTTATAACTATTTGCCACTTTTTTCTCCTTGTTGAATAAAGTTTTTATGTTTTTCATTTATTTTTTTGCCTTGAAATACTCAGAATATGTTCTGGCATTTTTCAAATACTGTTTTATTTTTTCGACAATCACAGGCCTGCTTTCCGCAATATCGTTGTCTTCATGAATATCTTTTTCAAGATTGAAAAGCCTGATTTTTCCTTCCAGGCCTTTCCTCAGAGCTTTATATTTGCCATATCGAACCGCCTGGAAAAATCCGCCTTCGTGAAATTCCCAGTATAAAAATTCATGCTTTTTCTGCTGCTGACCTTTGCCCATCAAAGTATCAACAAAAGAAATCCCATCGGTATCATCAGGAGTTGAAACGGATGCCAATTCAGAGGCTGTAGGCATAAAATCCCAAAACGCACCCGGCAAGTCAGAAACAGAATCCGCTTTAATTTTCCCAGGCCACCTTACTATCATCGGCACCCTGATACCGCCGTCATGCAATGATCTTTTTATACCACGCAAAGGACCTCGGCTATTAAAGAAATCTGGTTTTGCTCCGCCTTCGGCATGAGGGCCATTGTCGCTGGTAAAAAAGACTATGGTGTCATCATCAATACCCAACTTTTTGAGCTTATCAATAAGCTTTCCAACATAACCATCCATGCGAGTTATCATCGCGGCATGTGCTTTTTGCGGCTCGGGCCAATCCCTGTTTTTATATATCCCCAAATCAGGCACTTCCATCCCGTGCTTATTCACGAACCAGGATTCATTATTGGCATGTGGAATTGTATAAGCAAGGTACAGGAAAAACTTATCATCTTTATTTCTCTCAACAAAACTCAAAGCCTCATCTGTCATCAAATCGTTTGAATATTCAACTCTTTTCGTAGCAGCTGAACCAAATTTGTCCTTATAGACCACTTCATTTTTAAGCTTAACTTTTTCAGTATTCCGCCAGAGATAATCCGTGTAGTAGTTATGAGCATGTCTCTGATTAAGATAACCAAAAAAGTAATCGAAACCCTTCTTATTGGGAAGACCTGTAGAGCCTTCTTCACCCAGGCCCCACTTGCCGATTAAAGCTGTTTTATAACCACCGGTTTTCAAAACTTCTGCTACTGTCACATCTTCTGCTTTTATAGGCAGGCGGCTGTTACCTCGAATCCTGCAATGACCTGTATGCTGGCCCGTCATTAAACTGCATCTCGACGGCGCACAAACAGTACTGCCGGCGTAATGGTTCGTAAAACGCATCCCTTCAGAGGCCATCTTATCAATATCAGGCGTCTTTATCTGCTTTTGACCAAAGCAACCCAGGTCGCCATAACCCAGATCATCAACCAGAATAAAAATTATATTAGGCGTTTTAGCTTTTTGATTATCAGCAAACGCGCAGCTGCCGGCAGCAATACCTATTGCCGAGGTTGCAACTGTTTTTAAAAATTGACGTCTATCCATAAAAAAGCTCCTGACCCGTCTCAGGGACAGTTGATTATTTCATTGTCTTTTTAATGTGCTCCAAAAGTCCGCCATCTTCGATTATTTCAACTGCGAAATCAGGAAGCGGGTTGAAAGCAATGTCTTTCCCGCTTGTTATGTTTTTGATTACACCATTGTCATAGTCGATCTCAATATTGTCACCATCGTTTATGTTGTCGAGGGCGTCTGCTGATTCGATAAGGTAGAAGCCGCAATCGATAGCGTTGCGATAGAAAATTCTCGCAAATGTCTTTGCAATAATGGTACCAACCTTTGCGCCTCGGATCGCCCATATCGCATGTTCCCTGCTTGAGCCGCAACCAAAATCCTCACCTGCAACTACAATATCACCAGGGGCAGCTTTTTTTATAAAATCAGCGTCAAGATCCTCAAGACAATGTGTTGCCAACTCAGCCTCATCATCGGTATTAAGATACCTCGCTGGTATTATCTCATCAGTATTTATGTGGTCTCTTTTATATACGTGTGCTCTTGCCATAGCATTTTCCTTTAATATTCTACATATATTTTCTTGGGTCGGCGATCTTACCTTCAATCGCTGACGCTGCAGCAGTTGCCGGGCTTGCGAGATATACTTCACTTTTCGGGCTGCCCATTCTGCCTACGAAGTTTCTATTTGTTGTGCTGATACATTTTTCACCAGCAGCGAGAATACCCATAAAACCACCAAGGCACGCGCCGCAAGTTGGTGCTGAAATCACACAGCCGGCATCGTAGAATATATCAAACAAACCTTCGTCTTTTGCCATCTTCCAGATCACAGGAGTAGCAGGAACGATCAGGGTTCTGATCCTGACGGTTTTGCCTTTGAACATCTCAGCGGCAATTCGCAGATCTTCAATTCGTCCATTCGTACAGCTGCCTATATAAGACTGATCCATCGCCATACCTTCAACCTCACCAACGGCAACTCCGCCGCTGGGTAAGTGAGGCCTGGCAACCATTGGCTCAAGCTTAGAACAATCAAATTCTTCTACCTGGCAATACTCAGCATCAGCATCTGATTCAAAAACCGTATATTCTTTTTTGTCCGTCAAATGCTCATCAAGATAAGCTTTTGTCACCTCATCGAAAGGCATGATCCCATTTTTACCGCCCGCTTCGATGGCCATGTTAGTTATTGTCATTCTCGCTTCCATGGTCATATCTTTGAGCGTATCTCCGACAAATTCCATAGCCTTATAAAGCGCACCATCAGTGCCGA
>JAGLTN010000283.1 GCA_023135255.1 Planctomycetota bacterium | reverse complement strand
ATCCTGCCGATTCGCCCAAAAACCCACTTTAATCCCTGCCGAGCACAAAAACTCACCCGGATTTCACCAAATTCCAAAAATAATCCTCGTTTTTAACCCAAAAATCAACAAAACCCCCATTTAGACCCTGTTATTTTTGCTCAAAAACCGTTATTTCCTGTTATTTTTCACAAAAAAGGGTAAAAAACCGAAAAAAAGGGGAAAAAAGGCAAATTTTTGAAAACCGATTTCAGCAAATCTGGTCAATTTAATGAAATTTCCACCTCAAAATTGCCAAATCCGCTTTATTTGAAGATAATGCGGGGGAAGTTGTCATTTTGCGTTGCCTTTACTTTGGCTATGGAATACAATCTTTCTCAGATTTGCATCTTTTGAGGAAGTTGGCGATCTTAGAGGCAAGAGGCTCCGTCGGGAAGTTTAGGAAGACAGACCTTTATTTGTTATTGCGAGAATTTTGTTTTGTATTTAAGACTGCATAGGCGAACAAGTTGCCTATGCTACAAAACTAATAATTTTGAAAGGGATGAAAAATGGGAAAAAAAATTATTGTTGGTTCTGTGCTTTTAATGATGTTGCTTTTAGTATGTGGATGTGTACCGAAAACTTTTGTTAGAAGTGCGCCCGGTTGGAAAGTAATAGAACTTCGTAATGAACTCAAAGAAGATTATTCTAAAGCTTGGCAAACAACCGTTGATAGCATAGCGAGAAATTGGGATATTGAAATAATGGATAAAGATAGCGGGTATCTTCGTACTGCTTGGACATATGGCATTAGCGGTGGGCGGTATAATCGTTATCGTGGAAGATTAACGGTAAAATATCCAGATGGGCAGCACAGTGATAAACTGGAGTTGAAAACCGATGCACAATGGGCTGAAAATGTTTATTATGGTCTTTGGATTGATGGATATGACACCAGCTTTAACCGGGATGTTTATGGTACATTGTCTGGTCGTCTTGGCCGTACTGTACCCAATAAATAAGGCATAGCAAGTAGTTCTTTTAATTTGTGTTTAAGAAATGCCATTTAGATTTTATGAATAGAAGGCTTTCCTTAAAAAAGAAAGTCTTCTGTTTTTGCGGGATTGACGTCAGGATTTTAAAACTGCGTGGGTAGCCGATGCTCCTACAAGACAGAGAATATCATTTGGGAGACCATATGGACAAAAATGAAGAAAAGATGAGAGGTAAAAAAAAGAATCAACATTTTGTGCCACGTAGTTTCCTATTGGGTTTTGCTATAGATTCAGAAGATAGCTTGATTTGGGGTTATGACAAGAAGTACAGTAAATGTACTGGTAAACGTTCCATAAACCAAATATGCAGTTTTGACTATTATTATGAACAATTAAAATCAGATGGTAGCAAAACTCAAATATTAGAAGATGGGTTTCAAACAATCGAAACACCTGCAATTGAAATTATAAGAAATTTATCTACATCTCATAAATTATCTTCGGATGACAAAGGTTGTTTAGCATTTTATATAGGTCTTTTGTTGACTAGGGGACCTTCATTTCGAGATGGTATTCATGAATTTCATAAGCACGCTGCAGAAATAATGTTACAGAAAGAATATGTATCCGGAAGACTTCCCGAACCGCCAGCGATTTTGAAAAAGCATATAGTTAACAATGACATAACTTCAGCAGTTAAGGCTGAAATACTACCGCATGTCAGCTTGCAATATATGTTTGATTCAGCAAATAATATCAGTCAGTCATTGTGTAATAAAAAATGGGATGTCTATTACATCAAAAATAGTGAAAATTTTGTTACTTCAGATACGCCATTAATATTTCAAAATATTAACTCTGAGGGAAATCAAGCCATTGGCCCTGAACATCCTCAAAGTCTTATTTTATGTCCTATTACAAAAAAGATGCTTATAGCAGCAAGGCCATACTACAAATCGGATTACAGTTCTTTTGAGTTTATGCCGGTAAAAGATGGGATGGTGAATACGATAAACGAATCTATGTGCTTTAACGCACAAAGATTTGTCTATGCTTCCGAAAAAACACATGAATTATTGGAATATATAAAACAAGCCAAAGGAATGCGCAGGAGGTTAAAATCTTACAGATTCGGTGATGCCATAATACCCAGATGGGATATTGATGTGAATAATACAGGAGATTCAAAATGAAGTACATAGCACCTGAAAGTGGTTTAATGAATTGAGGTGGAAGTAGATTAAAACTTGGGGGTTAACCCCTCTCTTACGGTCGGGGTTCGGAATATGGGTTGGTGGGGTTGAAAAATATTTTCTTTAAAAATCATCAAACAATAAACGTTCAGCTTCGCTTTGGGGTGTGAGGGCCGATTGAGCCGATAAATATTTGCGGTTGCTAAGGCAAGTGGCAGCGGTTATACTTTTGCGAAAATAGGCGAAGAAGAAGATGTGCTTTATAAAAGATATTTTTTGTTTATGTGAAAGAGCAATTATGAAAAGAGCTGTTGTTGCGTTTTTGGTTGTGTTGGCTGTATTGGCTTTGACGGGTTGTGAAGAAAATTTGAAGGCCGCTAAGACAATTACCCCCGAAAAGGCGGGGTATGTTCTGACTTTTTCCGATGAATTTGACGGCGATAAGCTCGATGAGACGAAATGGGCAATGGGCTATCCGGGGTGGACCGCACCGGAATCTGCGCCGATGGCTTATGTTCATGACGCTAATCAATGCGAGATTCGAGACGGCATAAATTATATGAAGGACGAGAAGCGAAAATGTAAAAACGCGATCGGCGTTGAAAAGGAATACGCCTCCGCTTTGATGCAGACGGCAAACAGCTTTGTGCAATGTTTCGGCTGGTTCGAGATAAGATGCAAAATGCCCAAATTCCTCGGCGCGTTTCCAGCGTTCTGGCTATTCCCGAAAGGCGGCATTGCCCCTCCTTCAGGTGAGATAGACGTCTTCGAACACCTTAGCAGATGGGGCGAATATACGAGCTGGAACATGCACTGGGGCGACTACGCAGATAAGCACCGCGAAATACACGCACAGATGTACCTTGTGCCCGGCATCAATGAAGAATATCATACCTATGCTTTGGACTGGGAGCCGGGTAAGCTTACTTTCTACGCTGACGGGCAGGCGTATTATATATTCGAGGGCAAAGAAGTGCCGTCAGTGCCGATGTACATGATAGTTAATGGCGGCATCGAAGGCTGGGGCTGGAAGATAGACGAAGACTCAGCATTTCCGGATGCGCTGTGCGTTGACTATATCAGAGTATATCAGCGAAAAGAATAAACTTAAATTACGAGTCGTTCCATTGCTCATATAAAGGTTGATAATAAAAACATGAAAGCTGTTATCGCTATTATCGCAGGGCCGTTGTTCTTACTCGCGATATCGGCACATCTTTATATAAAGCTGATCATGCGCAAGCAATACGACAGCGATCTGGATGACTACTACTATGAAGTAGAAGATCAGCATCCCGCTATTGCCAAATACGAAAAATGGTCAAAGATAACTTTCTCCGCCGCCGTCATTGCTGCACTTTTGATGTTCCTTATGATCGTTATTTAAGCCCGCACATTCCCACCTGCTTTTAAAACAACCTCTTCAGCCAGTCTGATTTTACCTGTACATATCAAGCATCGGATCCCACACAGGCAGTTCCACAACGGGCTTTTCATATATCTTCAAAACTTCCGCGGGCACAAATTCCTTCTTCGCGATAATATTATAAATGTGCATATCGAACCATTCATCGTAAAGCGTCCAGTACCCCTTGCTGCCCCGCTCATCTCCCCAGCTGTTTTCAACTTTCCATTTTGTCGGCCTGCCATCGACAACATCAACGCCAATAAATACCATACCATGTCCCCTGATACTATTACGATACTGCGCCCTGTCAGCCTTGCTCATTGTCAAATCGACTTTATAAATCGATTCATAGTCAAAAAGATCGTCAGCCATAATACCAAACTTACCATCCTGGTCGTACCCGACATCAGCGGCAAACAGCACCGGTACATTAGCATCAATAGACGCCATAGCTATTCTTTTTATCGTATCAATTTCCACATTTGCGAAAGTAATATCATGGCCGTCATAAACATTCCTCGAAAGCTTTATCGTATAATGTCCGCCGTATTCATGCAGCGTATCATTAAAAATATTGACATACTCATCCAGGTCAAGACCGACAAATTCATCGTAAAAACTCTTAGGCGTGTAACTCTTCAACTCGCTAAGCTTATCGTTAGGATCAGCGAACCGCCATTGAAACTCGGATACAGGCTCACCAAGATTAAGCACCAGCATCCGGTAAGTCTCCGCCAGCATTTTTTCCTTGGCCTTGCGAAGATATTTCACCTTCTTACCTTTCTCATGCATCTTGCGAAGCCTGGCGGCATCAGCGCGAAGCTTATGGCTGATAGTCTTATTCATCAAACCGCTATTACTCGAAGACTGAGTTTCCGGCATAACATCCTTTGGCACAACACCATACTTTTTAATAAGATCCCTTGCATTCTCCCAGTACCCGCCGTCCGGTATCGGCATATTCAAAAATATCATCAACTCCCTGTCCATCAGCCCGCGCCCGCGAAATTCAATTATCCTCTCAAGAAAAGTATTCGCCTTTTCCATCTTATCCCAGAACGCCAGGTAATTCTGCGAAAACTCAAAATCCTTCATGTCATTTTTCTTAATAACGAAAGGCCTGAGCGTATTCACACTCGCAAATATCCAGCACCTGCCCGAACGCTTCTGATTAGTCACTGAACCAACCTTGTCGATCTCCTTGCTGAACTTTTCATTATGCTGCCACAAAAGCTTACGATTCAAAGCCAACTCTTTAATATCATTATTAGTCAATGCGTTATACATCGCCTTAGTCTCTGCATCCATCTTAAAAGATGACTGTATCTGCTTAGTCACCTCATCTGTCAATCCACCTTCGCCAGCCAATAATACCGACACCAAAAATAATTGAACCAAAATGACAGCCTTGAAACATTTCATAGCAACCCCTTTAAACAAAAGATTTTTTTTAAACTATTTATGAAATGAGAATATATGCTGAAAACAAAATTGTCAATATCTATATGAAAACAAGCCGACATCGCTTTTAAACGATGTCGGCCTGTGTGAATCTTTATTATAAAAAAGTTCTTCTAATTTTCTTCTGCACCAATATCAGGGACGCCGTTATATAATACATTGCCCCAGAAGTCATATCCGCCGTTACCTGTTATTGTTGTTCCCGCGCCGATACAAGGCGAACCACTCTGAAGCTTAAAACCGTCCGCACTGCCAGCATCAGCACTTGAAGGAGGAACAGGCAGAGCCACGAACTGCGGATCTGTTGTTATCTTATAAGGATCACTCGGCGTACCGTTTGTCCAGGAGAACCATCCAGACGGTATCTGATGTATACCATAGAAGCAGTTATTGCTCCATATCCACGTTCCAGAAGGCGTTCTGTAACGCCACCCCGTTGATGCGTTTGAATAGAAAATATTGTTCGACCAGGCATAGCTCGCGCTGGAGGTCGCTGCCTGCTGCTCAATGATGTAAGGGGTCGCTACTGCCGGGCTGACAAAGACATTGTTGTAAATCTCTACATCGGTGCATAATCCATTGGTTTGAAGCAGCGGAGAACCAGTAGTACCTCCACCGTCATTTATACTGATGTTATAGCGAACAATAGTGTCCCTGTTGCCGGTAATACCCACTGTGTTATCGCCTCCGTTACAGATTAAAATAAACCCGCCTTCATTGCTGTAGCTGTAGTTGTACTGGATAATAGTTCCTCTGGTATTGTAGTCCGCATCGAAGGCTTGACCATCGCTGGTACCTTTCGTGCCGGTAACTATATTATACTGAATGATAGTATTATCAGCACTCCAGGGCCAGATAGCAACTGCCCATTGTGTGGGACTAAAATTATAAGTACGAACGGCAGAACTGGTAACTGTATTGTACTCAACAATACAGCCGTCGGTGCCGATCGGAACTATTGCATCTCCGCCGATATCTTCGAGCAGATTACCTCTGACAACTACGTTGACACTCGGATAAAAGTCCTTGGTGGTCGAAGGCGATGATGGGTTGTTATCCAGTCTGCCGATATGGGTGTTGCCTCCTACAATACCATCTCTATCCGTAGTTTTGATATGACAGTCCTCAATCAATATCCCGTCAAACTTCGTAGGGACGACATCTCCGCCGCAGAACCAGCTTATGCCGCACCCGCCGCCCTCTTCTTTGGCTATCAACCCGTTAACATTATGTACATATAGATTCTTCAGATGTATATGTTTCATTGTCCCGAAATCTGAGGCACTAATGCTGGCACCTTTTCTCCATGCCGCTCTTGTTGCTCCCAGATTGGTTAGCTGTAAATTGTTAATTTCCCAGTATTCAACATTGAGGATATAAAGTGTTGTGCCTACCGTTCCATTGCCGTCAAACCGGGGCTTATTGTTTTCATCTGATATGTCACCATAGGCATCGATAACAATCGGACATCCGATTACGCCCGATCCCTTAGGCTTCAGCTGTCCCGCCCATGTACCATTAGCTTTAAAATATATCTTATCACCGGGTAAAAATGTCGTGCCGTTAAACTTACTCAAAGACCTCCACGCCTGTTGCGGACTCTCGCCTGTGTAATTGTCGTTGCCGCCGCTGCTGTCAAAATAATACGCTAAGCCTGAAAGATTCTTCGCCCAGATCGCGTAATCGAACATATTACAATTACCATCACCATCAGCATCAGCTATAACGCCGCTATCAGCCAGCCAGTCAACTCCAAGCAATCTGAGATCTTCATAACCAACCTCACCGTCGCCGTCAAAATCTCCGCCTTTGCAGGTTGTAAATTTCCAGATCAACCCTTTCGCAACTTCTGTATCAGCTATAGAATCAACTCGCCAGTAATAAATAGTTTCATCTTCAAAACTTCCTGCCATGATTATACTGTTTGTATCTGTATATCCCTGATAAATACCGCTCGAAGCTGTGGTAGCATTATCAACAGCTGTCGAATCAGTTCCAAGATAAACATCATATCCTATTACTCCCGTTATATATTCCCAGGATAGTCTGGGATGAATACCTACACCAACAGCTTTATTTGCAGGATCAGGATTAACTGCTATCAGGGGATTAAAAAGAGTCACAACTTCCAAATCGGTTAAAGCACGATCATAAATCCTGACATCATCAATCGCCCCGCGGAAATAATAGCTTGTCCCTGCTGCCGGGTTGGCGCCAATCGCCAGATCATCACTATTAGTAACCATCGGATCAGAATCAGTTGTCAGGCTGTAATTAGTACCGGTCAACTCGCCATCAAGATAAATTTTATGTCTGTTTACAGAACGGTCAAGCACAGAAACAATATAATGCCATTGGCCGTCAAAACAAGTTGCACCAATATATGGAGCCCCTGTAGAACCAGCCGATGCACCGGGACCAGTGGCATAAGCTTTGACCCTTCCGTATGATGTAGTGCTGTACTGGCTGATTTTATAGGCATTGCTGCCTTTGCTTATTAACGCAGCTGCGCTTGTACAATCTGAAGATTTAACCCACATAGCAATAGACATTGAGCCATTTTGAAAATCAGCCCAACCTTGTGCTCCACTGCCTGTAATATTAATATAACTGCCGTCAAGTGATTCGAAAGCCTGACCGCCGAATGGACCATCCACAAAACTATGTGTACTTGATGGCGAAGTTTGTGTTATTACACCATGGTAGTCATTTCCGCTGCTGTCATCAGCATTACCCTCAAACTCCCAATGAGCGACAAGACCATCAGCACAAACACTGCCAACAAAAACCAGCAATACCGCCAAAAATACTAACCTTTTCATTTTACCATTCTCCAGTAGATTTAAAATTATTTTACTGCTTCTCTTCTGCACCAATATCTGGGGCGCCGTTATATAACACATTGCCCCAGAAGTCATATCCGCCGTTGTTGCTGATGGTTGTCCCCGCATTGATACAAGGCGAACCGCTCTGAAGCTTAAAACCATCCAGATTATCAATGCCCATCGGTGCACTTAGCGTAGGACTTACAAAATTCGGATTCGATGTTATTTTATAAGCATCACTCGGCGTGCCGTTTGTCCAGGAGAACCATCCGGATGGTATCTGATGTGTGCCATAGAAGCAGTTATTGCTCCAGTAGTTAGTTGAACCGTCAGCAATATCGTAACGCAGGATGCCGTTCGAGTAGAAAATATTGTTCGACCAGTAATAAGTCGAACCTGAGCCGCTGCCGCTACTTGCGGATGTACCTACCAGAGCAACAGTTGAACCAGCCGGGCTGTAAACAACATTATTGTAAATCTGTGTATTTTGACCCTGACCCAGTCTCCAGGTAGGAAAGATCGCATCATCCGAAGAACCATCGTTTATACTAATGTTATATCGAACAATAGTGTCAAAATTGCCGGTAATACCCTGTGTCGAATCTCCGCCATTACAGATTCTCATAAAACCGCCCGGGTTGTCATGGCTGTAGTTATACTGGAATACACTTCCGTGACAGTTGTAATCTGAGTCATAACTCTCACCATCGCCATTATCATAAACGTCATAAACTTCATTATACTGAATGATAGTATTATCAGCACTCCAGGGCCAGATAGCGACTCCGCCCTGCGTTGTCCTCATCGTCCGGTCAATAACATTCTCTTCGACAATGCAGCCATCTGTTCCAATGATTACTATACCGGAACTGTCAATATTGCTTATTCTGTTTCCGCGCACCACTACATTAGTACTCGGATAAAAATCCTTTGTATTTTCAGGCTCTGTAGCTGTCTCTATTCTGCCAATATGGGTATTGCCACCCTGAATTGCCCATGAACCAAGATTTTCTATCAGACAGCCTTCGATAAGAATGTCATTAAACTTAGTCATAACTCCGCCATTTGAGCCGCAGAACCAGCTTATACCACCACCTGTACCTTGTGTGGAATTAACGCTATGAACATACAAATTTTTCAGATGGATACCCTCCATTGTGCCAAAATCTGCCGCACTGATCGAAGCTGCCGTCCTCCAGTCACCAGCCGTCGCCCCATAATTGGTTAGCTGAAGATTATTGATCTGCCAGTATTCAACATGACGGATGGAAAGTGTAGTGCCTACCGTTCCTGCACCATTAAAACGTGGTTTGGCATTTTGATCAGAAATAGTTCCATAGGCATCAATAATAATCGGATTTCCACTTACGCCGGAACCTTTAGGTATCAGTTGTCCCGTCCACACACTATCAGCTTTGAAATATATCTTCTCGCCCGGCAAAAATGTTATACTGTTGAATTTACTCAGGCTCTGCCATGCCTGATCCGGAGAAGTTCCTAAGTTGCCGTCATCACCACCAACACTGTCGAAATAATACCTGCCGCCTTCAAAAAGATTGTCAGCCCAGATCGCATAATCTTCAAAGTTGACAACATCATCCCAGTTCAGATCAGTTTCAACAATGTCCGTACTCTCAAGCCAGTCCTCTACTATTATCGCAAGGTCATCAAGATCAACACTCTTATCACCATTAAGGTCAACCGGGTTAACAAGGGTTATTATTTCATTTACATTTAAAGCCTTGTCATAAATTCTGAAATCTTTCAGTTCGCCATCGAACTCAGCCCACAGCTGCCTGCCAATAGTGAATGATGTCAGATCACTAAAGCTGCCGGTAGCATTATTTTGCGTAGCCCAAATCTGATCATCGAGGTAGTAAACTACGCTGCCTACAGCAAGGTCAACTACCAAACTGATTCTTCTGCTATCAGACTCTGCAAAGATGTATCTGCTATCTGCTGGATTAAATGCTTCCCAGCACCATGGGTTTCCGCCGTCACCAAACTTTGTCAGGAAGTGCACACCTGAACCGGTTGGAGCTTCACATGACATGACGTGAGCGCCAGTAGAATTCAAACCTGAAAAAAGATAACCCTTGTCGCCGGGGGTATGGCCGCTTATCACAAACGAAATAGTTACCTGGTCAGTCAGCCCCATGTCAGCAATAAGGTCAGCACCATTGCTTGGGAAAACAATGCCGCTTGCACCCCAGCTGCCGCCGTCAAAAGCAATTCCGCCATCTGGTAACCATGCATCGCTTGAACCCATAGTACCGTCATTACCAAAACCTGAGTAATCTTTTACTAATCTGGCATCACCTGGGTCTGTTTGGCCATCCATCCTCCACCAACCAACAAGATTAGGATCCGCCCCTCCAACCGAGGCAAAACAGGAAAATAAAATTGCAATTATTACTGTAATAACAAAATGACGTAAAAAACCTGCTTCTGAACTTCTCATAATCCAAACCTCCTAAAATATTAGTTTAATCTCACTTAAATTAATTACTAACCACAACGTTAGATATTATACCGCCACAACTTAGTCTTATACCACAAAACCTCTTAAAAAGTTACACCCGCCAATACTTATTGCATGCAAAAAAACCTAAAAGTTGCACTTTTCCTAAGATTATCTCGCTATTTCACCCGTTACAGCAATAGAATCAATATAAACATCGTCATAGTTGCTGCCAGCGGAACACTGGAATCTTATTTTCATATCTATTGGGAAATCATAACTATCACTATCAATAATTATCGTCTTCGTGTAGAAATTATCATTCGAAAAATCTGTTCCAGCCACATAAGTAGCAACGGTATTCCAGTCGTTTCCGTCGAAGTATTCGACCCAGAAATCATGACCGGTACTCATACTATATGCATAGAAAGCAAATGCAATCTTTATCCTGTCATAGCTTCTTACATCTATACCGCTGGTGTGATAGAATGAAGAAGCAACGCCGGAGTCATCCTGGATGTTAATTGCACATGAGTCTTTGTAAGCACGACTACCGCCAGTGTATCTTGAACAATCGTCGCCGCCATCGGTATAGTTGCCGAAATCTGATTCAAAATCATCATAAGTCAACACAGTAACAGCAGGTGCTTCATAGGCACTAGTATATATTCTGACATAGTCAATTTCAAAAGTTGAAGTTGCGCCTTCTTCGCTTATATCAATCCATGCAGCCAGACTGTTGTTTAGAATAATATAGCCCGGGTTAGTTGGTACTTTAATATTGCTTGGATCGTAGCTTGCCGGCTGGGCGCTACTCATACTGTTCGGCACATCTTCATCGCGGAAGGTGGCATAGTTGTATTCATCGACGTAGAAGTACATTACGCCTGGTTCCCATTTCATTGCGTAAACATGGAAGTCATCAAATGCGGTATCTGACGGATTGAAGTGATACTCCGTATCATCGCCAGCGAAAATGCTGGCCCAACTGACATGGTCGTCGCCGTAGTCATTCCAGTGAATGTTTGCGCCTACCTCGGCAAGAGGTATGTTATAAGTATGCTCCATAATGTCAATTTCAGCATTTGGCCACCATGTACCGCCGCTAAGCGAAGGCATAAGCCAGAATGCGGGGAAACTACTGTCTCCAACTGGCAATTTAGCAGAGCATTCAAAGTAGCCGAAAGCCTGGTCAAGTTTATCATCGCTTTGAAGTTTGCCTGAGCCATAATGTTTTGTTGTCTCTGTGCCGGGGTCGTAATAATCTTTAATAACATTATGTAATTTTAGGGTGCCATTGCTGACAGTATGTGTATCCGGATCATCTGAAGGGAAATACGTTATGCCGCTCCAACCACTCCATGAGCCTATGTTCCATTTTGTTGTGTCGATGTCATTGCCATCGAATTCATCGTGGAAAGTCAATACCCAACCCTCTTTCCCCCAACTGTTGTCGATATGAAAACTCCACACGTCACCTTTCCAGATGCCATCTCTGTCTACTTCATCTACTCGCCAGTAATACGTTGAATCTGCACTCATACCATCTACGTAATAATATGTAACCGCAACGTTGGCCATAAATTCGTCGCTTTGGTGATTTGCATCTGCTACATCGTTATAATCGGTTCCGAAATAAACATCATGTGAGTCAGCTGTTATCCCAGCTCCCCATCTAAGCGTTGCATCCGAAGTGCTGTAATAGGGCCAATCTGCGTTATCGCCGGGGACAGGCGAATGGGCATACTCAGTAACCAAAAGTTCAGCTACCTCCTCAGCTGAAAGAGCTTTGTTGTAGATCCTGAAATCTTTCATCTTTCCTTCCATCTCAGCCCAAAGAGTACGGCCGATAGTGAAAGTTGCCAGGCCTGCAAATGAACCTGAATACCCTGATCCTGATGCATAAAGCACATCATCAATATACAACACGTAATCACCGGTAGTAAGGTTTGCAGTTGTTGTAATTCTGATATAGTCGCCCCATGTCTTACCAACCTTACCGAAGATAAAGCCTTCGGAAGTATCGTCAAAAGAACCCCAGGAATACTTATTAGCAGGGTCAGGGCCGAAGAAGTTGCGGATATGATTACTGTCAGTGCACTCCATTGTAATCATTCGCTCAGTTGCATCTCTGCCATCATAAGGATAGTTTGTACGGGTATATTCACCGTTAGCCCATGTAGCTACATAAGAAACAGTTACCGCGCCAGTCAGAGCCATATCGGCAACAAGATCAGCACCATCGCTTGGGAAAACAATGCCGCTCGCACCCCAGCTGCCGCCGTCAAAGTCAAGCCCGCCACCAGGCATCCAAACGTCGCTTGAACCCATAGTGCCGTCATTGCCACGGCCTGAGTAGTCTTTTACGAGCCTTACGTCTTCTCCGGGTGTAGGGCCATCCATCTTCCACCAGCCAACAAGATTAGGGTCAGCCACCCAATTTCCGGCGAGCAGAGCATAGTCTTTCATATTGACGATGTTGTCGGTGTTGATATCTGCGCCATTGCACCATGATGAGCCTGAGCAGCTATCCAGCCAGTTCTCTGCTATTATACTGAGATCTCTATAACCAATCGCGCCATCACCGTCAAAATCTCCGCCTTTGTACGTTGTAAATTCCCAGATCGTCCCCTTCAAAACTTCTGCATCAGCTATAGAATCAACTCGCCAGTAGTAAATCGTTTCATCTTCAAAACTTCCTGCCAGGATTATACTGTTTGTATCTGTATATCCCTGATAAATACCAGTTGAAGCTGTGGTAGCATTATCAACAGCTGTCGTATCCGTTCCAAGATAAACATCATATCCCGTTACTCCCGTTGTATATTCCCAGGATAGTCTGGGATGAAGACCTACACCAACAGCTTTATTTGCAGGATCAGGGTTAACTGCTATCAGGGGATTAAAAATAGTCGCAACTTCCTGATCAGTTAACGCATAATCATAGATGCTGACATCATCAATCGCTCCGCGGAAATAGTAGCTTGTCCCTGCTGCAGGGTTGGCGCCAATCGCCAGATCAT
>JAGLTN010000282.1 GCA_023135255.1 Planctomycetota bacterium | reverse complement strand
GAAAAAGAAAACCTGCCTATCAAAATGATATTGCAGATTCACGATGAGCTGGTTTTTGAGCTGCCTATAGCCGACAGTGAAAAATACGCAAAGTGGATATCCGATGAGATGATCAGTGCGGTAGAGCTTGATGTGCCGTTGAAAGTCGATGTCGCAACAGGGCCTAGCTGGTTAGAGGAATAGAAGAGAGGCCAGATGGCAAGCTTTTTTCCGTGACGG
Source organism: Planctomycetota bacterium (assembly GCA_023135255.1). Lineage (GTDB taxonomy): Bacteria > Planctomycetota > Phycisphaerae > Sedimentisphaerales > Anaerobacaceae > JAGLTN01. Next base: position 1,341 of record JAGLTN010000282.1, on the reverse strand, counting down.
CTTGACGAGCGGTGAAATTGCTAATAAAATAAGTGGCTTTGGGTTGGAATAACAATTACAATTTAGAAAGCAGGGTTTTTAGATGGCAACGATTAATGAAAATTTTTTGAAGTTACAGGCAGGTTACCTTTTTCCTGAAATAGGCAGAAGGATGCGTGCGTTTAAGACGGCTAACCCCAAAGCTGACGTTATAAGTATGGGCATTGGTGATGTTACTCAGCCTATCGCGGCTGAGATCGTTGGTGCGATGAAAGACGCAGCAGATAAGATGGGCACGAGGGAAGGTCTTCACGGCTATGGCCCGGAGCAGGGGTATGATTTTCTTCGAAACCTGATAGCTGACAACGATTATAAGTCCCGCGGGGTTGATATCGATATTGATGAGATATTTGTAAGCGACGGGGCGAAATGTGACACGGGCAATATGCAGGAAATCTTCGGCCTGGATAATGTCGTAGCGGTCACCGACCCGGTGTACCCTGTGTATGTCGATACCAATGTAATGGCAGGGCGGACAGGCAATGCAAAAGATAACGGCCAATATGACGGCATCGTTTATATGCCTATTAACGCGGAAAATAATTTTAATCCAGAATTGCCCACAGAGAAAGTTGACCTGATCTATTTGTGCTATCCGAACAATCCGACTGGTGCGGTAATAGACAAAAAGTCTTTAGCCAAGTGGGTTGATTTTGCTAAAGAAAATAAAGCGATAATTCTTTACGATGCTGCTTATGAGGCCTACATATCCGAGCCTGATATCCCTCATTCAATTTATGAGATCGAAGGGGCGAAAGAAGTGGCGATAGAGTTCCGCAGTTTTTCAAAGACTGCTGGTTTTACCGGCCTGCGATGCGCCTTTGTTGTTGTGCCAAAACAGCTTAAAGCTTATACCAAAGCAGGTGATGTGGTTGCGGTGAATCAGATTTGGAGCAGACGTCATTGTACAAAATTCAATGGTGCTTCTTACATTTCGCAGGCAGCGGCGGCGGCGGTTTATTCTGAGCGTGGCAAAAAGCAGGTGAAAGATGTTATCGCAATCTATATGGACAATGCCGTTAGGATCAGAAAGGCACTTTCTGACTTGGGCTATACGATCTACGGTGGAGTTAACGCTCCTTATATCTGGATGAAAACGCCGAATGGTATGAGTTCGTGGGATTTCTTCGATACACTGCTTGAGAAAACGCATCTGGTCGGTACGCCTGGTTCTGGGTTTGGTCTGGCAGGTGAGGGCTATTTCAGATTGACAGCTTTTGGGCTGCCTGAAAATGTCGATGAGGCTATGAAGCGTATCGCAAAGCTTTATACCCTTTAGGGTAAGAAATGTCCGCGAATAAA
>JAGLTN010000281.1 GCA_023135255.1 Planctomycetota bacterium | reverse complement strand
TTAAAGCCGTCTTCATCGATAAAGCCAACGATCTCGCTTTGAGATTTATCTATATGGTACTTGTGCAGATCTTCAGTGACAGGCAGTTCCACATCAGAAAGTGTCATCATAAAAGAGTTACCTTTTTGAGCAGCCCTTGCTCGCTGCCTTTGCTGCTCCATAAGCTTATCGAATTCTTCTTTGTCGACAGACAGCCCCTGCTCCTTAGCCATCATCTCTGTCAAGTCAAGCGGGAATCCATAAGTGTCATACAATGCAAAAGCACCCTCGCCGTCAATAATAGTCGAGTTTGTTTTTTTAGCTTTTTCTGCGGCTCCGTTGAATATTTCAATTCCCCTGTCCAGCGTTCTGCCGAAACTTTCTTCTTCTGATTTGATAACCGTTGTAACGTAATCAGCCCTTGTACGAATTTCCTCGAAAGCGTCTCCCATATAATCAACCACCGTAGGTACCATCTTATACATGAAAGGCTCATGCATTCCCAGTTCCCTGCCGAACCGCGCAGCTCGGCGAAGCAACCTTCTCATCACATAACCTCTGCCCTCATTTGAAGGAGTAGCACCGTCAGTAATCGCAAATACAAGTGCTCTTACATGGTCAGCGATAACCCGAAAAGCGGTATCAGTAGCACTTTCAAGTTTGGAAGTATAAACATGCCCTGTCGTTTCGCAAAGATAATTGATTATAGGCATGAAAAGATCAGTGTCATAATTGCTGTGTTTGTCCTGCATAACCGCTGTTAGTCTTTCAAGACCTGCGCCGGTGTCGATATATTTGGCTGGCAATTCTGTAAGCACACCATTTTCATCTCGGTTATACTGTATAAAAACCAGGTTCCACAATTCGATAAATCTGCTGCAACCTGCGTTGACGGCACATTTGTGCCCTGGAATATGCTGCATATCACATCTGCCGGGCCCAAGGTCAATATGTATTTCGCTGCAAGGCCCGCAAGGTCCAACGCCGCCCATTTCCCAGAAGTTATCTTTCTTGTCGCAACTCAAAATCCTGCTATCCGGTAAACTTGTAACCTTGCTCCAAAGCTTTTTTGCTTCTTCGTCAGGCTTGGTCCCGTCTTTTTTGTCACCTTCAAAAACTGTCGCCCACAAAAGGTCAGGATTTATCTCCCATACCTTTGTGAGCAGCTCCCATGCCCATTCAATTGCTTCGGCTTTAAAGTAATCGTCGAAAGACCAATTGCCAAGCATCTCAAAAAATGTGTGATGATAAGTATCCCTGCCCACTTCTTCAAGGTCGTTATGCTTGCCGCTGACTCGCAGACATTTCTGGCTGTTAGCAGCGCGTTTGCATTGACTTGTCTTTAAGCCCAGGAATATATCCTTAAATTGGTTCATTCCTGCGTTAGCAAAAAGCAATGTGTCATCGCCGATAGGAACGATAGGCGAGCTGGGAACAAAGTCATGCCCCTTGTCTTTAAAAAAATCTATAAAACTGCTTCTGATTTCTTTTGCACTAATCATACTAATCCCAATTAAAATTTTCCGTTTATCCGCGGGTAAATAACTCGAAGATAACAAGTCATGGATTTATTCGCGAAAATTTATTACCATAAATGGTATCACTTTAAAATTCCTGATAACAAATTTATTCTTCTTCTATAATACCCTTAGCGACGAGAATTTTATGCCTGATCTCTTCGCAAAGATCACTGTTCTCCGCTAAGAATTCCTTAGCCTTTTCCCTGCCCTGTCCGACTTTCACGTTGCCGTAATTATACCATGATCCGGATTTGTCAACTATGCCGCACTCCTCACCCAAATCGAGTAAATCGCCGATATAGCTGATACCTTCGTCGAACATTATATCAAACTCGGTCATACGGAAAGGCGGTGCTATTTTATTTTTAACGATCTTTGTTCTCACCCTGTTGCCGATAGCTGTGCCCATACTATCTTTAATAGTTGCAATCCTTCTGATGTCAATCCTGACCGAGCTGTAAAACTTCAAAGCCCTGCCGCCGGTAGTTGTTTCCGGGCTGCCGAACATAACGCCGATCTTCATACGGATCTGGTTAATAAATATCAGCGAAGTTTTAGTCTTATGGATTACCGAAGTCAGCTTTCTCATCGCCTGGCTCATCAGCCTCGCCTGCAAGCCGATATGTTTGCCACCCATTTCACCATCAAGCTCAGCCTGAGGCGTAAGCGCCGCCACCGAGTCAACAACAATAACATCAACCGAATTACTCTTAACCAGCATCTCAACGATCTCAAGCGCCTGTTCACCGGAATCAGGCTGAGAAACCAAAAGCTTACTAACATCAACGCCAAGTTTCTTAGCCCATGTTACATCCAGTGCATGCTCAGCATCAATAAATGCCGCTACGCCTCCTTCTTTCTGGCACCTTGCAACAACATGCAGCGCAAGAGTAGTCTTACCTGAAGATTCAGGTCCGTAAAGTTCTGTAACTCTGCCCTTAGGAATACCCTTGCCCCCTAATGCCAGGTCAAGTGATATCGCTCCGGTAGGTATGCAGTCAATTTTAGCATGTTGATTTTCATCCATCTGCATTATAGCGCCTTGGCCATATTGCTTTTCGATCTGCGCGACTACCCGCTCTAAAGCCGAGCTGCTCTCTTTGCCAGTCTCTTTTACCTTTGTTGTTTTTTTCTTTGCCATATTTGCTTTTCTCCATTTCTTTGGTTTTATAATATTATTGCAATTTATATCTGCCAACCACACTATAGACAGGCCCATCGCTCGTAAGCTGACTGCAATAAACTGCTACCGAGTCGACAAAAACACTACCTGCCTTAAAATCCTTATAGCTGGTGCAGGCTTTTTTCAACTTATAACCTGTTCTCGGATTTTTCACCCTGCACAAGGTCAGGTGACCTGAAAAAATCCTATTATCGCCAGCCCAACCTTCGCTTACAAACTTATTTTCCAAATCTTTCTGCAAATCCTGCAATTTCTCACTGCCGGGCCCGGTACCGACCCAGACAACACTTGCTCTCGGCCCGCCAAAAGAACCAACAGCTTCGAATTCCAACTCAAAACTGCTTTTCTTAGCGACAACACTTTCAACTATTCTGCAAATTTCCAGGCTCTGGGCATTTTTTTCTTTGTCAAAAAATTTCAAAGTCAAATGCATCTGCTCCGGTGAAACCCATTTAACATCGAAGCGTTTCAACATGCACTGCTGCGAGATACTTTTTTGCAGCACACTCAGCTTTTCTTTAATATCATCATTAATATCTATTGCGACAAATAATCGCATATCATACCTGCCGATGTCAGCACAATATTTAGAACTGCGTTACCTCGCGCAGTTTTTCAAGCTTGCTTTCGATAGCCTTAGTATCAGCAGCTGCCAATCCCGCTAACGAAAAATCAGAAATAGTAAACGACGCCATCACAGTTCCATAAGCAATCGCTTTTTTCAGATTCTCAGTATTAACCCGGCCTTGCTTGGTAAGATAACCCATAAACGCGCCAGCAAAACTATCACCTGCACCTGTTGGGTCCTTTACCTCTTTAGCAATATACGCAGGCAGCACAAAAATATCGCCCGCTTTAGTACACATCAAGCTGCCGTGTTCACCTTTTTTGATGACGATGACATCAGGGCCCATCTTAAGTATTTTTTCAGCTGTTACAATAAGATTACTTTCTTTCGCTATCGACCGTGCTTCATCTTCATTGATTATCAAAGCATTGACTTTGCCCATCAGTTCCTTAAGGATGTCAAAATGCCCGTCGATCCA
>JAGLTN010000280.1 GCA_023135255.1 Planctomycetota bacterium | reverse complement strand
AGAAAAACCGTTACCACCAATATCGATGCCGCAATTCAAATTTTTCAAAACCGAAGTCAAAGCTATCGAATCAACATCAAAAACACCAGTAGCATCCGGATACTGACCGAGCTTAGGCGGGTCGCCGGTAATGATAAGCATATTATTAAGACCAATTGCACCGGCACCGAGTATATCTGACTGCATTCCTATAAGATTACGATCTCTGCAGCAAAAATGTACTATAGTTTCTATCTCAGTCTGCTGCTGAATCAAAGCTGCCGTTATCACAGGCGACAGCCTTGAACTGGCACGAGGCCCATCTGGAATGTTTATCGCATCGATCCCCATTTCATCGCACAAACAGGCCTTCTCAATAATAGCTGACATATCAATACCCCTTGGCGGAGTTATCTCGATAGTTGTTATCTTCTCACCTGCGGCAAGCTTTGCACCAATTTTTGATTTCTGCTCTAAAGATAGCTGAGCCACCTCTGGAGCTGGGTGTTTTTTTTCTTCGACCACGATGGAAATCGTTTTTTTCGAAACCTGGGCCTTATCCAGAGCTTTAACCGCCCGGACTATTTGTGCTATATGTTCGGGAGTCGTTCCGCAACAGCCCCCTATTATCTTTGCTCCCTTTTCAAAAAACTTTTTCGCATACTCAGCCATATATTCAGGAGTGCACATATAAAGAGTTCGATGTTCGACCTGCCTTGGAAGCCCGGCATTGGGCTGAACAGAAATAGGCTTATCAGTCAACTTGCTTATCAACTCAAGGCTGCCGAGCATATCCGCGGGACCGACAGAGCAGTTCAAACCAACCGCGGTAACATCCTGAGCTGAAATTTTAACAATCGCCGATTCGATTCGCTCGCCGTAGATCGTCAAATTATCCTGATTAACTGTCATCTGGGCGATCACAGGCAAATCTGTTATTTCCCTGACCGCAGCTATTGCGATAAGCAATTCCTCGCTGCTGGAAAAAGTTTCTAAAATAAGGAAATCCACCCCAGCTTTTACCAACGCTGATGCCTGGTTCTGAAATGCTTTATGTGCAAGTTTTCTTGACTGGTCGGTATAAGCAGTACTTTCCGAGCTCAAAGGCCCCATCGAACCGGCAACCAAGGTGCTATCGCCCGCACATTGGCGCGCTATTTCCACAGCAGCAGTATTTATCTGCTGGGTTTTTTCCGCCAAACCAAACCTGGCAAGCTTAATTTCATTGGCGCCAAACGTATTTGTCTCAATAAAATCCACTCCAGCTTCGACATAAGCCTTGTGAATATTTTTGATCAAATCTGCTCTGCTAAGATTAAGCTCATCAAAACAGCTATTGAGAAAAATGCCCTTATCATAAATCATCGTCCCCATAGCACCATCGCCGATCACAACACCTTTATCTAACAAAGCAATTAATTTATTTTCGCTCATACTTATACCTTCACAGTTTAAAAACCAAAAAACAATCACCCTATGCAATCGCAGCAATATGGTGCAAAATACCAGCAAAAACGTGCTAATTCAAGGCTTTCTTTGCAAAATCGCACTGAAAAAACCGCTTAAAATCGAATAAAACAATTTTTCAAACCGATGATGGCAATACAAATGTAACACCGCTGTTAAATTTCTTGCAATAATCAAACCTGAAGCTATACTTATGGAGCTTTTAATTGACTGAGTCTGTTATTTTGAGAGGACACAACTATGTCGCAAAAGAAAGATAAAAATAAATATAGTGACACGTCGCAAAAGAATGATGACGATATTTGCAGAATAAATCAGATTTTAGAGCTGATGAAGGATAACGACCTTGTAGAGGTCGAGATCAAGCACGGCGATGATAAAATATTGCTAAAGCGTGCCCAGCCTCAGATATCAGTAGCTCCAATGGTCGGTCAGACAATGCCAATGGCTTACTCGACAGAGAGCAAACCTCAAAAAGACGACAACTTAATTGAGATCAAATCCCCAATCATAGGCACTTTTTACGCCCAGCCAAGCCCGGATTCAGACCTTTTCGTAGAGGTCGGCTCTGCAATCAGCTCTCAAACTGTAGTTTGTATCATTGAGGCTATGAAAGTAATGAACGAGATCAAAGCTGAAACCACCGGCACGATTGTCCAGGTAATGGTCGAGAGCGGCCAGGCTGTTGAATTCGGCCAGGTATTGTTCAAAGTCAAACCTGAATAATAGTTTTAGATTTTTAAATCTTCCTTTTGTTTAAAAGGTTAAATTCATATGTTTTCAAGAATTCTTATTGCCAATCGAGGCGAAATAGCACTGCGGATAATACGCGCCTGCCATGAGCTTGGCGTTGAGGCAGTAGCGGTT
>JAGLTN010000028.1 GCA_023135255.1 Planctomycetota bacterium | reverse complement strand
TCCTGACTGATTACATACTGGTCGAGATATTCTTTTATCTCTTTAGGCTTGGGCATATTTTCAAGGTCTATTTTACTTTTACTTTTTTGTTTTTTGTTTTGTGTAAAAATATTGCTGCAAAGGTCGACACATTCATTGCAAATGCAAACGTTTTCAGGCCCTTCAATAAATGTATCCTTCTGGCTGGCAGCTTTGCCGCAAAAACTGCATATTGATTTATTCCTTTTTTTATTCGAATTCGTCACTTCTGAGTCCCCGTTAAAATAAGTTATCCATAAAATTTAACACAAATTATTCTAATTTATTAATGCGTTTAAAGCAAGATTTAACTACCTGTTGAGTAAATATGTTTACTTCAAAGCCGATATTTTCAAAGTCCAGAATTGGGGCCTGTCAGGATATGTGCGTTCTAAAACCTCAATAATATGCAATAATTCGCTTTGTTTTGCATTTGACGAATTTTTAAAACAATAAAGCTGGTAATATTTTCCCTGCCACCACGAGCTATTTATTTCTATCGGTATATCTGCCTTATTTTTGCTTAAATCGCAGAATTTACCCCATAATACCCCCGCTTGAGCGAATTTCTGCTGATACATCGCAAGTCTGGCTTGGCATCGCAGCAGCTCAAATTCACCACAAGCTATCACAGAGGTCAAATCCAGTTGTTTCTCAATTTCACTAAGCCTTATAGCGTCACCACGGCTTGAAAATGCTGATATCTCGGTTAAGTACAGCTGGGCAATCGATTTTTGTGATTTATCAAAACAATTATCAAAAGCTTCAAAGATTTTTCTGCAATTTTTCTCAAGCTCAGTTAGTTCTTCCTGCTTATATCGCATTTTGTCAAGATTGACCGCAGCCTGCTCAAATATATCCAATACCAAGCTGTAGTAAAGGCAGTTGTCCTCAAGCTCAAGCATTGTTTTGACTGATTCAATAAAACGATCTGTCAGAAGATAAGCTTTAGCTTTGAAAGCAAAAATTTCATCATCTAAGTTTATTTGCGTTTTTCTTAACACGGACAAAGCTTTCTTAGCTTTATCTTTATTGAGATTATTAAGAGCTATGCGACAATATATTCTTGTTGCCTGCAATTCGATTTTGGCTTGGTTGGCTTTTCGGCAGTCGTAAATAAGCTCCTCGATTTTCTCTATCAATTCAGCTTGCAGTCCACGTTGCATCTGATCAAGAATCAGATCATATTTCCCCTGGCAACGGTATGGAGAAGATGGGTTATTGCTTATTTCTTTCAGTAGTTCTCTGCTTCGGTTTTTTTGTCCCAGGCTGCTAAGCACATCGCAGTATATGTATTTTATTTTCGAATCGACATTTCCTGCTGCAAGTTGGAAATAGTTTTCAAACGTCAGGATGGTTAATTCTTCATCATCTTTCTTTTTCGCAAAAGTTTTATAAGCCAGCAAACAGCCTTGCGACGCGATTTTTGTCGGGTCGATATTAAGCATCTTATCAAAATTGCTTTCCTGCATTTTGCTCGCATTTATTAACAGTTTAGCAGATTTTTTCGGGTTATCTTTAGCACACGAAATCGCTGTCACATAAAGCACAAGAGGCGTTTTAAATTTGTCAGCCGAACAGAGAGTATCTAATAATTTGCCATACCTTCCAGGCCCATCCTGCCAGGCGGATAAAGCTGCAAGATTGGCTTCAAAAGTGGTAACATCCTCAAATTCAGCGTTACTATTTAAATAGGCTAAAATCAAGGACCCCAGGATTGTTTTTATTTCAGGCTGTCTTTCTATCGCTTTTTCAAAAGCATTTTCATCAAGCTTCCTTTGTAAAAAAACAATAGGCAATACAAGTTCCAGTTCATTGGTGAAAGGCTTCGGCAGTGGTTGATAATTTAGTATGTCATCTCTTTTCCGTGGATCCCGGTATGTTAGCTTATCATATTCTGTAGAAGATTCGATGGTTATTCTGTCTATAATCGAACTGAGCGTAAATTTAAACAATGCTTTTTGGGCTGCACTAAAATAGGCACTGTCAATTTTCGCCAGAGATGCATATATTTTTCCCTTAAGAAGATTGGTAGATGTCGTAGGTTTGCTGTATGACTCAATAGTTTTTAGTATATATTTGAAAATTTTATTTTTATGGTAGTCATCTGAAGCTATTGCCCCGATGAAATCAGTTTTTAGTTTATTTGTTTTGATCAGGGAAATATTATTTACTAATTTTCGAAAAAGCCTGTTTTGGCCGAACTTCTGTTCCCAGTCCTGCCCGCTATAGTCTTCGATTGTTTGCTTGAGTTTTTCCTGCTTACCTATCAGCCGATTCAATTGGGCCGAAGTTTTTTGAGCCAATGAAAGCAGACTTTTTCTGTCTTCATCATTAAAGAACCTCTCTTTATATTCTATTTGCATTCGTGTCATAAAGCTTTGTTTCAGGAAGTTTCGATATACAGCCTGGCTTTGCTCGATAATACTATTAACATCGTTTGCATCCGGAATACTTGCAGCAAGTGACAAGTTAAAAACAAATATTATTGCGATGGATATTTTATATAAACGTGCCAAGGCTGTCATTTTTTTACTCCGTCATAGCAAATGTAATATCAGTCAGACCTGAGCCATACATCAAATTATAAATTTTTGCAAGGTATTGCCACTTAACTTCTCTTTCGCAAACAATTTCTATCGGATCAGAAGTAAATCTCTTCTGCTGGACCATGCACTGTTTTAATTTTTCCATCATCAAAGCCAGATTTTCATCTGTGGTTTCATCGACAATTTCCACAGCAACGCTTTGACCTATCTGAACTACACAGCCGGCGGATATTGATTTGATTGCTATTACAAGAGGCTCAGCCTTTATTATTGTTTTAGTATCTGCCGAAGCAGTTGGAAGCTGAAATGGCAGAAAGCTTTCCTTTGGCCTCCAATTGGCAGTTACCAGAAAAAATATCAAAAGCAGAAAAATGATATCTATCAACGGAGCCATCCTGAGAGTAAAACTTCCCTGACTGCTCCTGTCAAGCGTGCTGAATATATCTTTCTGCGAGTTTACATTATTCAAAATTCCCATGCAGCCATTCTACTATATATTTTTTAAAAGTTCAGGCAATTTTAATGTGCAGAGCAATTAATTTTTCGTGTTTGCATAAATTGTCAATAGCTTCTAAAATGTTCCTGCTTTGCTAATTTTTTAACAGGGATCCATTATGAAAAATATATCAATATTGCATATCACAATAGCCATTTTTTTCTTATTAGTTGCTATAGCAGCTGCCAAAGGCCCGGCGCCAACGCATCTGATGTGCGAACTTCTGGAATATGCTGAACTTACAGAAATTACTGATAAAACCCCGGAATTTGGTTGGGCGGTTAATTCAAATTTAAAAGCAGACTACCAGAGGGCCTATCAGATAATTGTTGCTTCCAGCAAAGAGAACCTCGACAAAAATTTCGGTGATATGTTCGATAGCGGCAAAGTGAAATCGGATAAGTCTGAAAATGTTGAATATCAGGGCAAAGCTCTTCAGCCTGGCCACTACTACTGGCAAGTCAGGACATGGAATAAAAAAAACCAACCGAGTTTGTGGTCAAAGCCTCAGAAATTTACTATGGCTGAATTTATTTTTTCATCCTTTGATGACTGCAGCTGGATATGGAATGGTCCTTTGTACAGCCAAGGCAGGGGTTGGCAGTATTTCAGGAAAAGTTTTGATATTGACAGCGACCAGATAGATTTTGCATTAGTCCAGATATTTGCAGATGATAATTTTAACTGCTCAATCAATGGCATACAAGCTCACAAAGACAGGATATGTTTTGGTTGGAACAGACATGCCTATAACCTTGATATCGCCAGGTATCTTAAAAAAGGCTCAAACCTTATTACTATCGGCGTCTATAACGACGAGTGGACAGGCGGACTGATCGGTAAAGTTGTTATCAAATTTAAATCGGGCAAAAGCAAAATAATATATTTTGACGATTCGTTCAAATGTTCAAACAAACTTGCCCAGGGCTGGGACAAAACTGATTTTGATGACAGCGGTTGGAAGTTTGCTAAACTGGCAGGTAAATATGGTATTGAGCCTTGGAAAAAGGCGATTAATATTTTCGATTATCCCTGGCAGGGACGCTATCCAATAGTGGAAAATATTATTACTACGACTGAATTTACAAAAAAAGCTGACGGGCATTATTACATAGATTTTGGCAGAGATGCTTTTGGAACGTTAAAAATTAATTTCCCCAAACCTATAGAATCTGAAAAGATAATTGAAATACTCTTAGGCGAGGAAAAAACAGAAAATGACTTCGTAAAACGTGACCCGTATTCCAAACATGTCACTTTTTTTCAAAAGCAAGTTAAACTAACCCCGGGGCAAACAAGCTTAAGGCTTGAATTGCCTAAGCACAGGCCTGACCATACTATCTGGATGCCTGAAAAAATTGGTGGAGTACTACCTTTCCGTTATTGTGAAATAATAAATTGTCCCGTTGAGCTTGATAAATCAATGGTAAATCAGCTTAGTTATAATTATCAGCACGACAACTCGATAGGGCACTTCCTGTGCAATAATATGGATTTGTTCAAGGTCTGGGACTTTTGCAAGTATTCATTCAAAGCTACGAGTTTTGCCGGCGCCTACATTGATGGCCAAAGAGAACGTAAGCCTTACGAAGCCGATGCTTATATTAATCAGCTTACCGGTTATTGCCTCGACCGCGAATACACTTTAGCAAGGCAAACGATAGATTTCCTTTTTGCCAATCCAACATTTCCGACTGAATGGCCTATGCACATGATATTCATGGTTTATGAAGATTATATGCACACTGCCAATACTGAGCTTATCGAAAAGTACTATGACAAATTAAAGATCAAAACACTTTTAAAGCTGGCAAGAGAAGACGGGCTAATAAGCACAAAGACAGGCTTGGTTACTCAGGATTTTCTGCATAAGGATTTGGGTTTGTATGTAGATATGATGGATGTTGTAGATTGGCCGCCTTCTGATGACCTGCGTGATGATTATGATTTTGTTGCTGTCAATACTGTTATAAATGCATTTCATTATCGCTGTTTGGTTCTGATGGAAAAGCTTGCTCTGGCGATTAACAAAAAAGAGGATGTGAAGTTTTTTGCTGAAAGGGCGGCATTGGTAAATAAAAGCTTTAATGAAGTTTTCTTCGATAAGCAAAGAAATATCTATGTCGATGGCGAAGGTTCAGCTCATGCTGCCATGCACGCTAATGCGTATTCGCTGGCATTTGGGCTCGTTCCTGAAAAGCACAAAAAGAGTGTGGGCCAATACGTAACAACCAGAGGAGACCGGTTCGGCGTCTATGGCGTACAGTATATTCTCGAAGGTTTATATGCCGCTGGTTTCGATGAGCACGCGATGTCACTTATGGTATCAAAGGAAGATCATAGCTGGTGGCACATGCTGGAAATAGGTTCAACGATCACAACCGAAGAATGGGATTATGACCCGAAGAAAACAATTTGCGACTGGAACCATGCCTGGGGTTCTACCTTAGCTAATATCCTGCCCCGCCATGCCGCTGGTATTATACCTTTAGAGCCGGGCTATAAAAAATTTCAGTTCAAACCTCAGTTGGGCATATTAAACAGTGGAGTGGTTGTCGTGCCAACTATTAAAGGCGACATTAGATGTTATTATTCTTATACGCCTAAAAGCCGAATAGATTTTAATTTGAAAGTACCAGCTAATACCACGGCAAAAGTATATGTGCCTAAGCTCGGTTTTGATGATCCGGCAGTTATAATAGACGAAAAAGCCGTTAAAGGCAAACCGCAGGGCGACTTCATTGTTTTCGATAATGTCGGTTCCGGCTGGCATAATTTCTACAGGAAAAATATAGATACTTTCCAGAAACAGGTTTTAAGTGAACATGCTGACCTTAGTTTTTATCATGACAGCATCGGCAATAAAAAGAAGATCAAAACCGTTGCCGACTGGCAGAAAAGAAGGACAGAGATTCTTGAAAATATGCAAAAGGTAATGGGGCCCTTGCCTTGCCGGGATAATCTGCCCGCTTTTGATATGCAAATAACAGACAGGCTAAAACGCACTGGTTACGAAAGATTAACTGTTACTTTCCAGGCTGACAAAGATGAACCTGTCTATGCGTATCTGTATTTGCCCGATGATAAGAGCAGGAAACATGCGGCGATGGTAGTTGTTCACTCGACAATGGCGATGGGTAAAAAATCTGTCGATGGCCAGGCTCACAGAGCAAATCGTGCCTATGCGAAAGAATTAGCTGAGAGAGGTTATGTAGTCATAGCACCGGACTATCCGCCTTTTGGCGATTACGTAGGCTACGATTTCAAGGCTGACAGATATCAGTCCGGCACGATGAAAGGTGTATTTAATCATATCCGATGTGTTGACCTGCTGCAATCACTGCCGGAAGTTGACGCAGAAAGGATAGGTGTAATAGGCCATTCATTGGGCGGCCATAATGCAGCTTTTCTCACAGCATTTGACGAGAGAATAAAAGTAACCATCTCAAGTTGCGGCTGGGGGCCGATGCAGGAAGAGGGAGTTACCAATATCGAAGGTTGGGCGCAGGAGGTATATATGCCATTAATAAAAACTGTTTATAAATCTGATCCTTATCTCGTGCCTTTTGATTTCCATGAAGTAATTGCTGCTATTGCGCCGAGAGCATTCTTTTCCAATTCACCTTTGCATGATGATTGTTTCCCTTACAAACCAGTAAAAGAAGCAGCCAGAGAATCGGCTAAAATTTATAAACTTTATGGTGCTGAAAATAACATGAAAATTCGACATCCAGTCTGTGAACATGATTTCCCTGTTGAGGTAAGAGAGGAAGCTTATAAATTTCTGGATAAAAGGTTAAAACACAAACCTCAAACAACCTTGTTAGACTAACAGAAGTGACAATTTAGCTGATAATCATTCGCCGGGCAGCATATTTGACTTTAACCATTGTTTTGTCATCGATGCAAAATCTTTGAAGTCAACTTTATTTGCGCTGCTGCCATTGTCATTGATGTTACTTTGGAAGCCTGTTCCTTCGCTTAACCATTGCTCTGCCATGACTTTGAGGTCATTGTGGTTAACTCTGCAATCGCCGTTTATGTCACCATCTAAAGGCTCGCCGCATGTCGCATTGCCCACTAATATCTGGTCGAGATAAATACAACCATATCCTGAAGCAACAGGATTTTGCCTACCTATGCCGATAGTTACTTTTCTGACTCGGCTAATATCTACAGACACGAAATTTTTCAGGTCAAAGACAAGCTGGTTCCAATCCGATGATTTTACAACGTTTGTATCGGCAATAACCTGCGTTGCTGAATAGCCGTCAGCGTCTTCAAGCCTGACATATAGTTGATCTTCATTATTTCGGCTGCTGCCTTTGCACCACATCGACAAAACTTCGTAACCATCCCCGCTCCAGTCTCTTTCTGCTTCGTAAAGTCTATATGCTTCGGAAATATAAGGTGCATCAAAATTTTCGTAACCGAAGCCGACAGATATTAAGCTGTCATGGGTTGTATAGTCATCTGTAAATATTGTTGACCCTGTGCCGTTGCCTCCGGTGGCACCGTCAATCCACAATTTAGGCATATCGGGATCGTCTTTCGGCATGTCCATGGTGACTGCTTTTCTATAGCCTGAAATTGTGATATTATAATTTTCATCAACCTCTACTATGGCATAAGCATTATTCTCTTCGCCGGTGCCTTCGATTGCTCCTTTTAATGTGTAATAATGTATGTTGTTGATTTTGTTGTAACTGCCTGTATGGTAATGCCCTGCAAAGACAGCTAAAACTTTTCCGGAATCTTCCAGAATGTCCCGCACTTCAGCATGGTTTGTTACACACAATGTGCTTATGCCGCTACTCATTTCGAGCATCTGGTGGATAAAAATAATCGCAGGGCAATTGGCATCTTGAAGATCCTGTTCGAGCCAATCCAGTTCTTCCTGCGGAATTGTCAGACCGGTGTAATTCGGGTCAAGCACCACAAAATGAATCCCATTATGGTCATAAGAATAATAAGTCACATTAGGGTCTACCCAAGCTGGGTTAGCAGTGTTTGCCAGAAACTGAGTTTTTGATATAATGTCAATGTCGTGATTGCCCAGCACATGGTAGGCCGGCCCATTAAATTGCTGATACAAAGCTTCTATAGTTTGTAGAAATCCAATTGTAGCGGTTACACTACCGTTTGTGTCTTTGAAATCTCCCAGCTCTACCAGAAATTCCACCGGCTCTATATTCATCAGGTTAATACATTCAGTTAATTTGTCAATCGCTTCGCGGTAGAATCTTGTTGGTGTGCTTGCTCTATCAGCATAATGAGTGTCAGTGACAGCCCCAAAACGGATTAGATTTGAACTGCCCCCCGAATCAGCCAAAGCTTTAGCAGGAAAAATACCATGCGCCGCCAAAGCAGCTAAGGTTGCGCTTGAAGCCTTTAAAAAGTCGCGTCTGCTTATCTGCCATTTTTTATTAAAACTATTCACCATTGCCTCATCTGCAAAATTTCTCTGAGAATATATTATATATTATATAGAGTTATTTTGCAAGTAAAATTAAGCTGTGTGTCAGAAGCAAGCCTTATTTTGTATCAATCCTGAGGTTTTTTCAGCTCTTCAATTTCAGGCAGGTCTTTTAATGAGTTTAAACCGAATATTTCCAGGAATTTTTTGGTTGTGCCGTATAACATTGGTCTGCCGAGGATTTCCGCTCTGCCGGCGATTTTGACCAATCCCTTAAACATTAGACTGCGTATCATCTCCCCAGCTGCAACACCTCTTACAGTCTCGACATCAGCTCTGATTATTGGTTGTTTATATGCTACGATAGCCAAAGTTTCTAAAGCCGCAGGACTAAGCTTGCTGTCGCCGCGTACACGGATAAGTTTTCTTAACCAATGGCTGTAAGGCGGTAAAGTCATCATCTGTAATCCGCCGGCTATCTGCTCAATTCTGAATGAATTCTGGTTCGCTTTGTATTTTGAGTTCAGGTTTTTTACATATTTTTTAAGTTCTTTTATGCTGATTTCTGTGATCTTGACAAG
>JAGLTN010000279.1 GCA_023135255.1 Planctomycetota bacterium | reverse complement strand
TTATGTGTAATTTTAATATTTTATAAAAGCAGGCAGAAGCGGAACTGAAGATATGAAAAAAAATGTAAAATTAGATATGACTCAAATCAAAGAGGCTTTGCAGAAACTGGGTTTTCTTAAGAGTTATTCGTTTTTGTTGCCGTCGGTTATAATTATTATCGTGGCGATATTGGTTTATATACCGACACCGATAATGAACAGCAAGTTGCAGCAAAGGATTAAAAAGGAAAGTATTAATAAGGGCAAGTCCCTGGTGAGACTGGGTGATGAGGTCGTCTCTAAAGATCAATGGATACAGGAAGAGAAATCGTCTCTTGCATATTTGTCAGATGTAGAGAAAGCATCTGAGTTGGCATTGCAGGCCAGCCAGAGAGAATTGCTTAGTTATAATATGTTTCCTGTGCCTAAAGACACTTCAGTTACGATATTTAAACAGTTTGGTCAGATATTTCAGAATAAGCTTGAGGATTTTGTAAAATCTGCCGGCGGAGGTGACAGACCTACGGATATTGAGCTTGGTCTTTCAGGCGTAAGGTCCGGCAGAAGCGCTGCCAGGTTGACAGGGCAGATTAGCGATAAAGTTCGCAATGCTCTTTGCCTCAAACGTGCTCAGACAATAAGTTTTTATGTTAGTGTTTATGACCTTGTGTTTTATAGCTACTGGTCAGTTAATAACAGCAACCCGGGGCAGAAACAAGGAAATGTTTTTGAATATTCAGGTGTTGATTCTGCGGTTGAGGATTGCTGGTACACCCAGACCGGTTACTGGATAATCGAAGATGTGATCGCCACGATCAAAGCAGTTAACGGCAGCAGCAGTAGTGTATACAGCTCGGCAGTTAAAAGGCTTATGGATTTTAACTTTGGTCTTGCAAGTGACAGCCAAAGCAGCAGCGGTGCTGAAGTATTGCCCGAATATGTTATTACTGCTGAGGATGATTATAATTACAGAAGCAGAAGCAGAAGCAGCCAAAAGCAGGGGCCAGTGACGTTGACAGGTCACTCGTCTAAAGACGGGATCGACGTGGTTTACTTTAATATGTCATTGGCGATCGATTCAGCAGAGATGATGGAATTTATGAAAGAATTGTGCAGTGCTAAAAAGCATAGCTTTATGGGCTTTGATGGTCTGTCTGCAAAGCATAACTTCAAACATAATCAAATCACAATACTGGACGCTGATTTTGAGATTATCGATCGTGATACTGCCGAACATAAGTACTATCGTTATGGCGATGCTGCTGTTGTGGAGCTTGTACTTAGCTGTGAATATGTGTTCGATAAAAAAGGTTATTTTGATATTAAACCTGTTACGATTAAAAAACTTCTGAACGAAGAATCTGAAATCGAAAATTTTGAGGATGAAGAAGACCAGGATTTCGACCGTGATATGACGAGGGAAGCGGCTGGGAGGTCTAAGTCCAGAAGATAAGATTTATATTTAAGTTTATTAATATTCTGATCGGGAATTTTTAAATGAATAAAAAAGGCGGCAATTTTTTCGAAGAACATGCAGAGAAGATCGTATTGGCGGTTGTAGGGCTTATTTGTGTATGGCTTTTGGCGACACGTGTTCTTTTTAGCCCCAATAACGTTGAATACGAAGGCCGAAAGTTTAGTTGCGGTAAGATAGATGAGCATATTGCCGAGCAGACGGATATTTTCCGCGGTGATTTGGAAAGTGCCCCTAAACCAGCGAAGGAAGTTTACAAGTCCCGTATTGATGAGTACAAGGCTTTGCTGGATTCATCTGTCGCTGATGTAAACAGCAGAACTGATTGGCCTATACCAGTAGTTTTCACTGGTGATATTATAAAACGTTTTTACGGCATTCCGGAAATTCCTGAAGTTAATAACGTTTCGATTGAGCATATTCGCTCTGCAGTATATATACCGACAGAGACGATTGATGAGGAGAATCCTTACAGCTCTTGTGAGACGGATATAAACGATCTTGATTTTGTGACTGTATCAGCAAATATTGACGTAGCCCAACTGTACAATAATTTCTTTGACAATTTTGCGTCAGAGCAGGTCAAAGAAGATTGGCGTGACCCCTGTCTTGCTATCCCTGTCTTCGCTACTGTTGAACTTCAAAGACAGCAACAGCTTGAAGACGGCAGCTGGAGTGATTGGCAGGTTGTTCCGAGAACAAAAATAGACCTTCATAAAATAATGTTTGACACTATTGAAGATGCCGGAGAATTACCGGTGGGTGGTATGGGTGTAAGACTTGTTGAATACAGCGACTTATTAGTGCAGATGGATATTCTTCAGCCCATCACTTATGATATAGCTTCTCCGGCAGAACAATGGTTGCCGCCTGAGCTTCATAAAGAATACAGCGAAAGACAGAAAAAAGATGCTGAGCGGCAGAGAAAAATAAAAATGGCAGAGGACAGGGAAGAAAGAGATAAGCTGCGACGTGAAAAGAAATCTGAACGCATCAGCAGCAAAAAGAGTTTTTCTAAGCCTAAGAGTGGCGGCGGAGCTGATCAGGGCGATTATCTCACTACCAGCGGTGGCGAAGGTGCAGCAGCTCGCAGGGAAGTTAAAGAAAAGAAAACCCTGCTGGAACGACTAAAAGAAGCTGAACCTATAATCTTTGACGATATATATGATGATTTTGATGCGATTCTGTTGGATACGGATAAAAAAATCGGTAGTTTGAGTGAATTGGTTTTCTGGTCACACGATGACACCGTTGTCCCGGGCGAGAGCTATCGTTACAGGGCGCGGGTCGGTATATTTAATCCGATTGCAGGCACTAATCAGTTTAACGATGAATATAAAAGCAGGCGAAATGAAGTTGTTCTCTGGAGCGATTATTCACAAACAAGCGAAGTTGTAGAGATACCTTTAATGCTTTATTTCTATGCCCAGGCTATACAGGAATCTGCTAAGACGGTAACAGTTAGAGTATTTAAATATAATCTTGGTTACTGGTATGTCAGAGATTTTATTGTAAGGGCAGGGGAGTTGATCGGCAAAGTAATTGAGAAAGAAAGCTCTGAAAAGAAAACGCAAGACGAGGAAACTCAGACAAAAGACTCGTTCGAGCTGCCTGCGAAAATCGATTATTCTACAGACGCAGTGATGGTAGATGTTGTCGCTGTCAGGGATTGGGGTGGATTGAGAAGTTACAGCGCCAGGCCTCACTGGGAAATGCTTTATACTTTCGATGCTCTTAATATCAGCCGTATGCCGATCAGTCCCAAATACTGGTCTGAGCAGCATCGCGCAAAACAGAGCCAACTGCAAAAGCTTGAGAAAAAAGAGAAAAAGCCTTACCTTGACAGGTCAGGCAGCAAAACACCAGGTCGCGACATGTACAAACCTGTTCGTAGTCCTGATATGCCCGGAGGCCCCGGCGGTTATAACCAGAAATTGAGGCAAAAGTATCGGGAACCTTAATAGATCGATTATATAGCAGCGACTTATACCCTTAAGGGTAGTAAATGTCCGCGAATAAATTCGTAACTTGTTATTTTTAAATTATCTACCCGCGGATAAACGGGTGAATTCAATTGGGATCGGTATATTCAGAATTTTCTTTAAGGCTGTTCAGGTTATAGAACCTCAGCTTGTCACCCAGTTCTGTTATGTCAGCAGCGCACTTGATAGTGATGGTTGTCTGCCGCTCGGGCATCAGGTCTATAAAGTTATCGCTTAGGCTTACGTCATCGTCTGTCTGGATGCAAAAATCTTTTACTAATACGTCGGCTTTCAATTGTAACTGCCAGGTTGTATCATCTGTTTGTGATAATTGCTTTTCTATATTTGCCTTTGGCCAATTGACATATTTGTCCGGCATATAGAAAAATGTATTTTCTGCAATTACACTTCCATTACTTTCAACGGTCATGTGCAGACAGCAATTTTCCGGATTGTTTGGCTTGACCATTTCTTTAGGCATTTGCAGCGGTGTTGAATTGCTGAATGGCGTTAGTATTATTGGCGAAGTAACGCTGTCAATTGTGCTGCCTTTCAGGTCCATCAGCTTGCAGTTTAATGTTGCTGTTATCGGGTTTTGGTTTTCATTTTTTACTATTACGCTAAGGTCATTAAGCTTTGGAATCTGATAAGATATCGCTTCCGCAAATGCACTTCTGACTGCGACAAAGGTTTTTGAATAGATTCTTTTGCAGTAGTAATAAAGAGCCTTTGGTTTTTGACGATAGTCGATCGATGCCCAGCTGATTGCGGGGCTGCAGTCAGCAAACTGCCAGAATAGTACACCATAGTTCCTTTCCGGATATGCTCTTAGGTGTTCAACGTGCTTTCTTACTGCTCTTGCCTGTGTCAGCTGCGAGATATAAATCCACTCGTCCAGATTTTTAGGCGGGGCAAAAAGCTCGCATGCGTATCTGCTAAGCCTTTCATTGCCGTCAGGCCAATAGTCATGTTTTTCAACTGCGAGATTTGAAATTTTCAGATTCTCTGCCGGGCAGAATGTTTTTATTGTTTCTATATTCGGCAGAGCCTGCATACCGAATTCGGTTACAAATCTTGGCACCTGGTTGGCGGGATAGAGGTAGTCTCTTGTGGGATGGTGAAAAGCGCCGATGTCCCATTGATGTACACAGCCGGTGTCTTTGTCGTTGTGTGTTTTAATATCTCCGCAAGGCGTAGAATATATATACGCTCTGTCCGGGTCAAGTTCTGACAGCAGCTTCGGCAGCAGTTTATGATAAATCGCTTTGCCGTGTAATTTCTTGTGATTGCCCATCCATCCGCTGAAAAATATCCAGTCGTTTTCATTGTTGCCGCACCAAAGAGCCAAAGACGGATGGCTTTGCAGCCTTTTGATGGTTATTTCAGCTTCATTTTTGATAGCATCGGTGAACCATTTTTGTTCCGGGTAGCAGGCACATGCGAACATGAAATCCTGCCAGACGAGCAGTCCTTCTTTGTCGCATATCTCGTAGAATTTTTCCGATTCGTAGTATCCGCCTCCCCATACGCGGAGAATGTTCATTTGCGCATCTTTTGCTGCTTTGAGCATTTTTTCATAAGTTTCATCTGTCACTGAGCCTGCAAATAATGAAGGCGGAACCCAGTTTGCGCCTTTAACGTAAATTGGTTGGTTGTTAATTTCAAAACAAAATTTTTGGCCATGCTCATCGTCGCTGCGGTTGAGCTTAATAGTTCTTATGCCAAAATCTTTTTCGACTGAGTCAACTATTTTTTCATCGTATATCAATTCAGCTTTGATGTGATAGAGATTTTGCAGACCATAGCCTGTAGGCCACCAGAGTTTTGGGTTATCGATTCTTATCAAAGCAGATTGTGAGCTTTCGCCAGCTTTGAAAGTCAGATCATATTCCATAGATGTCGTTTCATCGCAAATGGTCAGTTTGCATTTGTAGTCTGCCTTTACGACAGCATCTATCTCGGTGGATATTTTTATGTCGGCTGATTTTTCTGAGCATTCGATGGTTTTTATTTGAAGCTGATCGATTCGGGCTTTTTCAGTTGCTTCGAGCTGGATGTTTTTCCATATTCCACAGCCTGGTAAAGGCGGACAAAAGTCCCAGCCGAACTGGCATTGTGCTTTTCTTATATAGACACGATGTGCCATATAAAAATCGGTCTTTTTGAAAGTTTTATAACGTTCCCGCATTGTGTTGGAGTACTCAAGAGCAGAATCGAATTTTATCATTATCGAATTTTCACCTGCCCGGAGCATTTTAGTGACATCGAATCGGTGGGCAATAAACATGTTATCGGTTTTGCCGATTTGTTTGTTATTCACCCAGATAGTTGCCAGCGTATCCAGCCCTTCGCAATTTAGTTCTATCCGGTCAAGCTCAAGCATTTCCGCAGATATTTCAAAGGTTTTTCTATATATCCAGGGCTTTTCACTCACCCACCCGTAATTTTCAGGGTTGCTGAGCAAATCTTCTTTATTTATCTGAGAAGCTTCGATGAGGTTTGTGAATACCGAATTCGGCACAGCCGCCTCAAACCATTCGCTCTGGTCGAGGTCATCGGCTTTTCTCGCTGAAACAGGATACTCTTTGAATTGCCATTTGCCCGTCAAGTCTATTACAGTATTGCTCATATACACACACTCCAGTAAATATTTGAATAAAAAAACAATTCTATTTCATAATTTTAACATTTACAAGAAAAATTCGTTGTTTACTATTCAGCCGTCAGGGGAAAATGCTTTTAAGTTATCTAAAAA
>JAGLTN010000278.1 GCA_023135255.1 Planctomycetota bacterium | reverse complement strand
TAGAGCGTCACGTTGCCAACGTGAATGTCGTGAGTTCGAATCTCATCACCCGCTTTCCTGAATACTATGGGTTTTTACATAGTATCGGTGAGATATCGACTAAATTGGTTAGTTTGGCGTTGGTCTCCGATACGTTAAGGGTTCTTCTGAACCGTTAAACTAATGAGGCCTGGGCTGTTGGAAGTTGTTTCCAGTGGCTTTTTTGTTTAACATAAAATATTTAGGAGCGTAAAAAATGGCCGAAGAAAAAAATGCCTCAAAAGAAGAAAAAAGCAAAAACATCGTTACTATCGAAGAGGCTGGCCCGTGTAAAAAGAAGATCACCGTAGAAATACCCGAACAGACAGTCCTCGAAGCCACAGACGAACAATACAAAACACTCGGCAAAGACGCCGAAGTACCAGGCTTTAGAAAAGGTCGGGCACCAAGAAGGCTGCTCGAAAAACGCTTCGGCAAGGACCTCTCTCAACAGATAAAACTAAAACTCCTCGCAGATGCAAGCGATGCCGCTGTCAAAGACAATGAGATAGACATCCTCCGCGACCCGGACATCGACCACGAAAAAATCGAACTGCCGGAAACAGGTCCAATGAAGTTTGAATTTGAAATCGAAGTAAGACCGCAGTTCGAACTGCCCGAGCTTCAAAACATCCCGATTAATAAAACAACCCGCGAAGTTACCGACAAGCAGGTAACTTCCGAGATCGACAAACTGAGAAAATATTCAGGCGTCTGGGCTCCCCGTAAAAAAGGTGAAAAAGTAGAAGAAAACGACCAGGTAATAGGCGACGTCCTGCTGAAAGTCGAAGGCGTCGAAGAAGACGAAAAACTTGACAACACCGAAATATTCGTAAGACCAGGCGGTTTCGTAGGCTCTGTACCGGTAGAAGACCTCGACAAGCTCCTCATCGGCGCAAAGTCAGGCGATGTCAAAGAAACATCCATAGACGTCCCCGCTACGTTCTATAAGGAAGAATACAGAGGCAAAAAAATCGACATAAAGATCGAAGTCAAAGACATCAAATGGCTAAAACCGGCTGAAATAAATGAAGCATTCTGCAAAAACTACAACGTAGAAAACAAAGACGAACTCAAGGAAAGAATCGAAGAATCTCTCCAGGCAAAGCTCGAACAGGATGCAAAAGCAGAAATGACAGAACAGGTTTACAAATACATGGTAGAAAATACTAACTTCGACCTGCCGACAAGTATCGTAGCTGAGCAGGCACAAAGCCTTATACAAAGGCAATACACAACACTGCTGCAAAAGTCCTTGCCCGCTGAACAACTCAAAGAAGAGGTCGAAAAGATACAGGCAACAAGCGATGACCAGGCAAAAGAACAACTCAAAACATTCTTTATCCTGAGCAAGATCGCTGAAAAACTTAAGATAGAAGTAACTGATGAAGAGATCAACGGCCAAATCTCGCAGATCGCTGTCAGTAGAGGACAAAGACCTGAAAAAATGAAAGAAGACATGCTCAAAGACGGCTCCCTGGCTCAATTCTCAATGCAGCTTAGAGAATCAAAATGCATCGATAAGCTACTCGAAACCGCAAAAATAACAGAAGTCGCACCAGAAAAGACAGCCAAAAAGAAAACTAAAAAAGTCGCTAAGAAAACCTCTAAGA
>JAGLTN010000277.1 GCA_023135255.1 Planctomycetota bacterium | reverse complement strand
GCACGCCGGAGAGTATCAGTGCGGTTGGGTTGACTTTATTCAGGCCTTTATATTTCGGTGCTGAACCATGAGTTGCTTCGAAGATAGCGAGGCCTTGTCCGATGTTTGCACCAGGAGCCATTCCGAGACCGCCAACGAGACCTGCGCAGAGGTCACTGAGTATGTCGCCATAGAGGTTTGGCAGGACGATTACGTCGTAAAGCTCAGGTTTTTGTACCAGCTGCATGCACATATTGTCAACGATCCGATCTTCGAACTCGATGTTCGGATAATCTTTTGCGACTTGCCTGCTGACTTCGAGCCAGAGACCGTCGGAGAATTTCATAATATTGGCTTTGTGGACGGTAGTTACTTTTTTGCGTCCCATTTGAACTGCGTAATCGAAAGCGAATTTTACAATTCTTTTTGTTCCTTCAACGGAGATGGGCTTGATGCTGATACCAGCATTTGGACCTATCTGTCTTGTTGAATGTTTATTTAACCAGTCTCTAAGCTCAGCGGTGTCGTCTTTGCCTTTTTCAAACTCGATACCTGCGTAGAGGTCCTCGGTGTTTTCACGGACGACTACGAGGTCGATATTTTCGTATCTGCTTCTTACGCCTTTATAGCTTTTGCAGGGGCGAAGGCAAGCGTAAAGCTCGAACAGCTGACGCAGGTGTACGTTTATACTGCGAAAACCTGTGCCGACGGGTGTTGTGATCGGCGCTTTTAAAGCTACCTTATTTTTCTTTATGGATTCAATGGTGGCGTCGGGCAGGGGGGTTCCGAGTTGTTCCATTATGTCAACGCCGGCTTCTGTTATATCCCAGTTGATCTGTGCGCCGGTTGCGTCGATACATCTTCTTGTTGCTTGTGCAAGTTCCGGGCCTATGCCGTCACCCTTGATCAGTGTTACATCAGTCATTCTCTATGCTCCAAAGTTTCAGGTTGATAATAAAGCGAATATGCTAACTTTTAATGGGCCGGCTGTCAATGAATGGTTTTTATATGTATACTGATCCCAATTGAAT
>JAGLTN010000276.1 GCA_023135255.1 Planctomycetota bacterium | reverse complement strand
GCTATTTTTCATATTGTTTCCTTTCACAGTTTTTTTGTGGACTATAGCTATATTATAGTAAAAAATTGGGGTTTTGGGTAGGAAAGAATTGAAAAAAAACGTTTTTTGTGTTAGAACTGCTGATTATTTGAATATGGGCTTATAATAGGGGTTTCTATGGCTGTTGGGTTTGTTCTTGGCAGGAGTGGTACAGGCAAGAGTCGGCTTTGCATCGATGAAATAATCGATTCTCTATGCAAAGATGACCAGATGGCCCCTCTCATACTGCTTGTGCCGGAGCAGGCAACCTACCAGGCGGAAAAAGCAATTCTTTCCAGCGGTAGGGTATCGGGCTACAGCCGACTTGAGGTACTTTCTTTTGAAAGGCTTAAATTCAAGCTCATCGGCGAAAGGCCGCTGCCGGTATTGTCGACTGATGCCAGAGAGATGATACTACACAAGATCATCCGGGAAAATGCTGGCAATCTTAAGGCTTTCGGCTCATTAGCAAAAGGTGCGGGTCTAAGCGCCCAGACAGCAAATTTTATCAGCGAATTGCACAGATGTTCGAAGGAGCCTGAAGATATTTACCATTTGACGGAAAGGTTAAAAACCGATTCCGCCAATCAACTGACATACGCGAAGTTTAAAGATATTGGGCTTATATTTGAAAAATATCTTGGCTTTATCCAGGGCAGATTTGATGACCCGGATATGCAGCTTCGTCAGGTTTGCAAAAAGGCCGCTGATGCAGATTTTATCAAAGGGGCAAAGATATGGGTGGATGGTTTTGCCGGTTTCAGCACGACCGAGCTAGCGCTTCTAACAGAATTGCTGAAAGCGTCATCGCAGTCGAAGATAGCACTTTGTCTGGATCCAGCCACTGTCGATCTGAAGAATCTAAATGAGAACAGCCTGTTCTATCCTACAGAAAAAACCTACGCCCAGCTTATTGATACTGTTAAGCAGGCGCATATCAAACTGGCTGAGCCTGTTATTCTTGATAGGCCTAAAAGATTTGTTAAAGCTGGGTCCCTGGAAATAGTTGAAAAGAACCTGTTTGAATTTGGTTATAAATCGGATACCCAGGCGACGGGGATAAATATTATTTCCGCTGCCAACGTCAGGACAGAATCGGCATTTATTGCTAAAGAAATACTCAGGCTTGTAAAAGATCAAGGCTACAGATATCGTGACATCGCGGTAATAGTTTCTGATATCGCGAAGTATCAGCATTATATCAGCGCTTATTTTACCGACTATGGGATACCGTTTTTTATTGACCATCGCAGGCTTTTGAATAAACACGCCGCCATATCTCTGTTGTGCAGCGGGTTTGAGGCGATTATCTCGGCATTTGAAACTGAAGATGTGATTGCGTACTTAAAAAGTGAATTTTGCCAAGCAGGGAAAGATGAAGTAAATTTGCTGGAGAATTATTGTTTAGCGTTTGGTGTTAGCCCCAGGGACTGGATAGCTAAACGGAGTTGGGATTTTGCCGGTGCTGAAAATAGGGTTTTTGATGATACGAAAATTGACGCAATAAGAAAACAATCGCTTAGTCCTTTGCTGAAACTTAAAGCTTCTTTGGCGGGTAATGATGATGGCAAGATAACCAGTATAGAATTTACCAAAGCAGTTTTTGATTTTCTCGAAAGTCTTAATGTTAGTGGAAAAATATCAGAGTGGATACAGCAGGCCAAGCAGCAGGGCGATTTTGATCTGGCAGAGGAGCACAGGCAGTTTTATGATAAATTTGTTGATGTATTTGATGAACTGGTAGAAGTTTTCGGCGATGATGAGCTTACTGCCGGAGATTATTTTTCGATCGTCAATTCCGCGTTTTCTCAAATTAAGCTGGCGTTCATTCCGCCGACAGTTGACCAGGTATTAGTAGGCTCGATCGAGAGAAGCAGACATCCTGATCTAAGGGCGGTATTTTTAGCAGGTGCTACTCAGAAGCAATTTCCATCTGCTGTTCGTCGTGGTGGGATATTAACGGATAACGACAGGGGCCTTGCCGAGTCAAATGATTTTGAGTTGGAGGAAACAACCAGCCAAAGTCTGATTCAAAGGCAGTACCTGGCTTATATTGCTTTTACCCGTGCCTCGGAGAAGCTTTACATCTGTTACCCAGCCTGCGATGAAAAGGGCAATGCCGAAGTCCCATCGCAGTTTATCTCTAATGTCACCAGGCTTTTTGAATCTGTTGACCAGCGATTTGTCACTGAGGTAGATTTCGACCCGGCATATATACACAATAAAATGCAGCTGGCGGATATGCTTTGCAGCGGACTTGGTAAAGCGGTTTATGATACGGACCAGGACAGGCGGAAGCAGTTGCAGGGTTTGCTCGCAGGCCTAAAGCAGGATGACAGCCTTTGCGATGTTGGTTCTTTGGTGGATGAGTCCTTGGGCTATAGGAACCAGGCATCTATTGAACCTGCTGCCGTGGAGAAACTTCTTGGCAATGATCTGGCGATTTCAGCTACCGGGTTGGGCACTTTCGCCAATTGCAGGTATCGTTATTTTGCAAAGTACATACTCGGTTTGAAAGAGCGTGACAATTTTAAAATGAGGCCCTTAGAGCTGGGTAGTTTCTATCATGATGTGCTCGACAGGCTCATAAAAGAAACGATTAAACGCAGCCTTGATATTGCGACAATGAAAAAAGATCAGCTAATACAGCTGCTTGATAAAGTTCTCGAAACTACAATTTCAGAGAATCCATTTATCTCTAATTTTAATGGCCGAAGCGAACATAATGCTTTTATTATCCGGCAAAGTCAGGAAACACTTGAGGATTTTGTCTTGGCGATGTCGGAGTTGATTTCAGCGGGTGATTTCAGGCCTATAAAATCGGAGCTGAATTTTGGCAGAGATGAAATTGATTTTGAGATAGAGTTAAAATCACCCAGGAAACTTAGCCTCAATGGTAAGATCGACCGGATCGACGTCGCGGAAGTTGACGGCAAAACCATCGCTTTAGTGTTTGATTATAAATCAAGCAGCAGGACTTTCGACTGGTCAAAGTTATATAACGGCCTGGATGTCCAGATGCCTTTGTATCTTTTAGCAGTGAGAAAGGCTATCGGTAAAACTTTAGGAATCGATGATGTTGCTGGCGCGTTTTATCTGCCAATAAAAGTAAGTTACAGCAAAAGCTCCTTTACAGAAGCGGATAAAAATAGCGATAAATTTTTCTATAAACCTAAAGGCCTTTTTGATGGCCGCTATGTTAATAAAATTGATAGGAATTGCGAAAGCAGCAGAAGCAAATATTACAGTTTTTCCTTTAAAGATGGTGAGCCTTATGGTCGCTACGGGACTTCTTCTGCGGTTAAGGAGGACGATTTCGAACTGATGCTGAAGTTTACCGAAAGGAAGGTTATTGCCCTTGGTAAGGATATTTTCACAGGCAAAATAGATATCAAACCCGGTCGTCTTAAAAAGAAGTCGCCTTGCAGCAATTGTGAATTCAAAGCTCTGTGCAGATTTGACTGGCAGATTAACGATTACAATAATCTAAAAGCTATCAAGGACAAAGCCCAGGCGGTTGAAGAAATGAGGGCGGTGCAATAATGGCGGCAGAGAAGATAAAATGGACAGATCACCAAACCCAGGCTATCACACACAGGGGCAGCAATGTTTTTGTCACCGCTTCTGCCGGTACTGGTAAAACAGCGGTGCTTTCAGGCAGATGCTGCGATATTGTAAGCTCCAGCGAGCCTTGTAGCGTAATGGATATGCTCGTGCTTACCTTTACCGATGCAGCAGCCGAACAGATGAGGTCGCGAATCGCTGATCAGATAAGAAAAAAATTATTAGCTGCTGAGACAGATAGTGACAGGGACAACCTGCGAAGTCAACT
The DNA here is from genome assembly GCA_023135255.1 of Planctomycetota bacterium. Taxonomy (GTDB): domain Bacteria; phylum Planctomycetota; class Phycisphaerae; order Sedimentisphaerales; family Anaerobacaceae; genus JAGLTN01. The sequence continues at coordinate 938 of JAGLTN010000276.1, read as the reverse complement.
GATACTTTTGCAAGGCTCGGATATCAGCACGATACATGCTTTTTGCAAGAGACTGATAACCGATTATTTTTATAAGCTGGATATCGATCCGGGATTCAGGTTAATAGATGAGGATGAGCAGAAGTTGTTAAAAGCTCAGATGCTCGAAAAGACGATAGACTGGGCATGGCAGCAGGAAAATTTAAAGACAGCATTCGAAGAGCTGTTGAATCGAAGACCCATAATTTCAAGTGACGGTTTTTTAGATAACATTATTAAGATAAGCAATTTTCTTGATGGTGTTGTTTCAAGAAAGAACTGGTATGAAAAGGCGGCTCTGCTCGCGCAGGATAAGGGAGGTTTACTTTTAGCGGATAGCAAAAAAGAAATGCTAAAAAACAGGCTTAAAGATTTAATTGGCCGATTTGAACACATTAAGAAACTTTACCTAAGCAAAATTCCCGATGGCGAATGGGCGAAAAAATTAGATGAAGCTTATGTTTGTGATTTAAAGCTGGCAATTAAATATCTTGAGCAGGATGGTTTTGATAAATGTGTTAAGCTCATATCTGATCTGGCTGAGCAAAAAAGTCCAAGAGTGTACACTGGGCATGACGATGCTGTCAAAGAGACGATTCAAAAACTTAAAAAAGATGCAGGCAGTGATTTAAAAAAGATTGCATCTCTGGCAATATTGAGTGACAGGTATAGTCAGATAGTAGCCGGTGCTGCCGATTTGCAGACCAAGGTGATGATTGAACTGGTCAAGAGGTTCGATTTGTTTTATGCCCGTGCTAAGCGTTCTGCCAATTGTCTGGATTTTTCTGACCTTGAGCATTTTGGTTTAAAGCTTCTGATTGAGGATGTTGATAGTGAAAACCTTCAGCCATCAGATGTTGCGTTGATGCTTCGGGAAAAATATAAGCATATTTTCGTTGATGAGTATCAGGATATCAATG
>JAGLTN010000275.1 GCA_023135255.1 Planctomycetota bacterium | reverse complement strand
AATTTATTACCATGAATGGTATAATTTGCTTGATAGAATCATTTTTTAATTGTTGCTATGGTTTTTGGCTGAAAAATTATGAATTTTGAGATGAATATAACCTGGGCATTGGTGTTACTTGCTGCTGGACTTATTATCCTTTGGAAAAGTGCGGATGTACTTGTCAGCGGAGCAGTTGGGCTGGCAAAGAAATTTCAAATAAGCCCACTTGTTATTGGATTGACCGTTGTTGCTATGGGCACGTCTGCTCCGGAAGTTGCCGCCAGCGTTGCAGCTGCTTTGCGGAACAATCCTAATATTGCCCTTGGTAATGTTTATGGCTCAAATATTGCGAACCTGGCACTTGTGGGAGGCCTTTGTGCGATAATCAGTCCTATCTCAATAAGAATGAGCACTTTAAAGCGTGAGATGCCTGTTATGCTTGGTGTAGGACTTTTGTTACTGCCCATCCTGAACAATTCGTTTTTATCCAGAGTTGAAAGTATTATTCTGCTATGCATTTTTGTTGGGTTGATGGCACTGACAATTTATTACGCAAGAAAAAAACCAGAAACCTTTGTTGCAGAAACTGACAGTAGTAATACCAAAGAAAAGTCACTGCTTTTAAATTTCGTGTTTGTTGCTGTGGGATTGGCAGGACTTGCGTTTGGTGCTGAGATAACGGTCAAAGGCGCAGTTGTAATCGGAGCAAAAGCAGGCCTAAGCAATGCTGTCATAGGACTCACTATAGTTGCGATAGGCACATCCTTGCCGGAGCTGGTGACATGCCTGGTCGCTGTATTTAAAGGCCACGATGATATATCCATCGGCAATCTTGTTGGTTCTAATATATTTAACACTTTGTTGGTAACCGGTACAGCCGGCGTTATAAGACCTTTCGAGGTGGTTGGACGACTCAAGGGCTTTGATTACTGGGTGATGATATCTGTTTGTGCTGGTTTTATTTTACTTGGGATCATTCAGAAAAAAATAAGCCGAACAGGTGGGGTAATTCTGCTGGCTTGTTATGTCATTTACATTGGGTATTTATTTATTTGACTTTAAAATAACATACAGTCAGCGTACACCATTGAAAAATCTGCTTCATGAGCAATTTCTATATACTCTATTTTTTTCGCAAGGGCAGAAGCTTTATTTCTAAAATGACGATTCAGCAGAACCATTTCCGCCCCTGAACTTGCGGCATTTCCTATAAAATGAATTTTTTCGCAGGCTATATCCGGCAACAAACCTATTCTTAAAGCACTTTCTTTGCGAATATAATTACCAAAGGCCCCCGCCAGCAGTAAACAGTTTATGTCAGAATCCGCTAATTCAAATTTTTTCTGAAGAAGCTTGATCCCCGCGCGAATAGCTGCTTTTGCTAATTGTGTTTCGCGAATATCTTTTTGTGTCAGGAGAACCCCCTGCCCATCTTTTGAAAGCTTAAAAGCAGGCTGAGAGTCAACCGTAGAAACTCTTTTAATTATTTTCTCAGGAACCTTACCCTTTAACTCTTGCGGGCTGACAAATCTGCCGGTGTCGTCTATGATCCCCAAATCAAGCATTACAGCAACTGCGTCAATAAGACCGCTGCCGCAAATCGATATTGCCGGACTATCGCCTATAACATCTATGTCGATATCGGTTTTGTTCATTATTACTGCTTCTATCGCGCCTTTGACTGCCCGTGAGCCTTGTAATATTCGCGCCCCTTCAAGGGCAGGTCCAGCGGCGCAACTTGCGCAGTAGAATTTATCTTTCACCGCCAAAATAATTTCACCGTTAGTACCAATATCAACCACCAAGGTCGTTTCTTTTACGTTATCAATGTCAACCGCTACAGCAACTGCGATCGTATCCGAACCAACAAAGCCGGCAATATTTTCAATGGTATAAATATTACTCAGAGGATTGATATCCACACCCATATCTATAGCTGTGGTGTTAACCGCTTCGCTGCTGTAAGGTTTATATGGAGCCTGACCAAGCTGTTTTACAGGCCATCCCAGAAAGATATGGTTCATCGTAGTATTGCAGGCAATCGTCATTTCATAAATATTGTTTTTGTCTATACCGATTCGCCGGCAAAGTTTGGCTGTCAGTCTGTTAAGGCAAGTAATGATCACTTGTTGAAGCTGAGATAATTTTTCATCAGTATCAGCATAACTTATTCTACTGATCACATCATCACCATATTTAATCTGAGGATTTAAAGCTGCTTCAGATGCCAGTGATTTATTGTTTGTCATATCGACAAGTTTTGCTACAACCGTTGTTGTGCCGATATCCGCTGCGATACCCCAAATCTCTTCGACAGTATCTCCCTTTTCAAAATCTACCACCTTATAGCCATTATCTTTTATATTGATGTGGCATACCGCTGTGACAAATTGACAGCCTTGGTCGCAGCTTAATTCTTTTAACTTCCGGATGGCACTATCTGCAAGTATAAATTTTTTGTCTTCTTGATTATTAAGAAAAGCTTCGATCTGCGCAGGATTAAATGATTCGATCTTTATAGCTTCTTTACAGACAGCAGGATCCAATTTAATATCGCGGCGCAACCCCTCAGATA
>JAGLTN010000274.1 GCA_023135255.1 Planctomycetota bacterium | reverse complement strand
GCTGCTACTGCTTTTGCCCTGCCGCTTGCTGTCATCACATTTTTGATTTTGCTTTTAGAAAGAATTTTCATCCGCAAAAAAACCTACGAAGTCAAGCTTGCATCTGATAGCAAAGGAATTACAGTAATCCATCTCGGCAGAGGGCGAAAATGGTTCGTTTTGCCGGTGACTGTGCTCTGCTTTTTTGTAGTTGTCGTGCCGATCCTGGTGTTGATGTTTCAATCAATGTCCTTCGATGCGTACTACCAGGCCATATCATGGTCAGGTAACAGCCTTCTTCGAAGCCTCAGCTATGCCGCCATCGGAGCTTCAGTACTGAGTGTACTTGGGTTCTTTTGCGGGTATCTCATCCATAATAAAGCAATGTCATTCTGGCTAAGCTTGGATTCTCTAACCATATTTCTTTTCGCTCTACCCAGCACAGTTATTGGAATAGGTTTGATACTTCTGTGGAACACGGCATCGACGAACTTTATCTATGCCACTCCCATAATCATCATCTTTGGTTATATCGCTCAATATACCGCACTAACCAGTTGCATCACAGTATCTACACTGGCCCAGATTCCTTACTCGATGGAAGAGGCTGCGCAGGTAGTAGGTGCAGGATGGCTTCGTCGTACAGCTTTGATTACCACACCTTTGGCTAAGCGAGGGCTCTTGGCTGGCTGGCTGGTCAGATATATCTTTTGTCTGCGAGACACTGGTATCAGCATGATGGTCTATCCACCCGGTCATGACACATTTCCTGTCCGCATATTCACGCTCATGGCAAACGGGCCAGCAGACCTTGTTGCAGCATTGTGCGTAATCATGATAATAGCTACGTTATTGCCTTTGGGTATTCTAGCGGCAGCATTTCAATCAAGAGGATTCGTATAATGAACAGTATTGTTTTTAAATCGGTATCAAAATCCTTCAATAACCGACGTGCTGTGTGTAATTTTTCACTGAATATTCCTATGGGCCAGCGTTTAGTTATTCTTGGTCATTCCGGCTGTGGGAAAACCACAGTATTACGCCTTTTAGCTGGTTTCATCACACCCGACGAAGGAAGTATTGAAATCGATGGTGA
>JAGLTN010000273.1 GCA_023135255.1 Planctomycetota bacterium | reverse complement strand
GTAAAATTTATCATTTGCCAGATCAATGACCCTTACATATTTATCGTCTATGCTTTCAAGAACCACAAAATGGCTCCTGCCTGGTATATGCAGTATTACCAGGCAATTGTCGAGATCCTTTAGTGTATCTAAATCGGTAGTGACAGCTTGGCAATAAAGACCTAAGCTTTGAGCAAACTGCTTCATTTCCAAAAGGTGTGTATCTCCAGTAGAATCTGCAACAAGTTCAGCAAGCTGTGAGTCTGTGGCTTCTTTGCCTAATTGATCAAGAGCATATTTTAATGCTATTGTTGCACAATTTTGTTTTTGACTGCCTTGGTTTGCAGCATAAGTAAGTCTCTCAGCTAAAAGCTCATCTGTATTAGCAGTTGTCCAGTTGCGATACATTGCTGGTTTATTAGTGATATCTGACACATATTCAACAATAGCGTCGTCATCAAATTCGATTTCAAAGCTGTCAATTGCAGGGGTGTTGCTATCAATTGAAGCAAAGTTCCATAAGTCTCTTTTTAATAATCTATTTGTGGTTGCTTCAATTTTTTCCACCAAAATAATTGTAGGAACCCAGTTGTCACTTACGCTTATATAGTTATCATATTGCACCGTAAAAACTACTTCGCCCATTTCTATTGAATGAGAGACCAAGGCGTAGTTTTTTTCTACATCTAAAATAAATGTCATAAACATGCCATTGGAATTATTTAGAGTAAGTGTTACCAGAAGCAGGCCATCTGTAATATCCTCTGTAGCCGCTGGTTCTGCGTTAATAAGATTTTCATATGTGTAATACCCATACCCCCATGGTATAAGCCCGGCAGTTAGCGGGCCATTAACTGGGTTTGGGGTATCAGATTTGGAATCAATAATAGCATGGTTGCCGGAAGAATATGTTGTATAGTTTTGACCGTCCCATGCAAATATACGTTTGGCATTCCATTCCAAATTGAAGTTGTCTGTCATAAAATTGTTAGCCAGCTCTTTTCCGGGTTTTATTGAATCTGTGCGTGAATTTACAATAATTTTCCAGAAAAATTTGTCACCATCATATTTTAGAGTGACAGCTGAGGTCATTGTATATTCATTTGATAATTTGTAGCGGGTATTAAACGGGATAGCATCAAGCTTCATTTTTCGAATATCTTCTAACGATGTTGTGTTGTCTAAATTATTTTGATATTCATTGATTTTTTGGCGGATTTGATCATCAATTTCGTTCAAATCAGTGGTTTTGGCTGTTTTGTATTCTTCGTGAATAGCTTCAATAGTACCAGCGCTTATCCATGTTTTCTTGGGTTCTCTTGTTAATTCCTGCAGAATTTGCACAACTTCTGCTTCTTCAAGTTGCCTTTCTCCAAAAGCAAGATTGGAGATACCTATGGAAAATACAATTACTAATAATAAAAAACGTACAGCTTTCATAATAAGCCCTTCTCCTCCATCCCACTAAATTTAATTGACTTATTGGCATCTTGTTTCAAAAGCTCAAATTACACAAAAATGCCCCAAATAATCGCTCACTATCATTAACAGCGATTCCGAGTGTTTGAAGATTGATTTTTTTTAAGGAAATTGCTAAAAAAATGGACGTGGATACCTAATAAAAGGGGTAAAAATTGCTAATTAGCTGTGAAATGCTTAAAAAATGGCTATCTGGTTTTTTCGAGCCAATACTCTGTAAATAGCATCAGATCATTGACATCAACAGTGCCACTGGCATCAATATCTGTTCCCTGGCACCAATTCGGATCTTCACAATCTGATTGATTCCACTGTGAGACAAGCAATGCAAAATCTCCAAAATCAACCTTTGTGTTTCCATCAAAATCTCGAGTAGGAACATGGCTAAATTCGATATTATAAGTTGGTATATAAGGCGGGTCGTAAGGTACACCGTCAAAAAACATTACGTTGCAGTCTCCGATTTCATTTGCGGTATAATTGATAACAAACCAATCGCCAATTTGGCTACCAAAAAAATCTGTATATAAGTCATAACCCTGGATTTCAACATTTATCCAGTCCCAAACTTCAGCCATAGGGCCTGCAGCTTCAAGAGCTTGTCCATCAAATAGCGTTGCCTTGTTTACGGATTCTCCCATAAGAGCGATGCTGCCATCCCAATACTCTGCACTGTCAGAAGATACAACAATAGCAAGTTTGGTTCCAACCATGATTTCCTGATATTCAACCGGAGAATTGCTATCAGCTAAAAATATTTCTGTTGTTACCTCGCTTCTAACCAAAGATGTAACTCCGAAGAGTATAATAATAAAAATTTTTTGATTATATAATTTCATCATAACCCTACACTCCAAAAAATATCCTGAATTATAAAAATAAAAGACGGTGGCATTATATCAAAATCATTTGTTAAGTCAAGGAAATAAATAGACTTAAGGGATTTATATTCCAAATCGTTTTATGAGAAGCATTGAGTCTAAATCTTTGTTAATCCATGATAAAACAAACATTTCTATTATCTTTTACAGATTCTATCTGTAACCCCACTGCCTAAAAGAGTAATTCGCTTGGACAAAAAGACATATTCTTGTTCTGGACTTAGAAAATAATATTAGAGATTCAGGCCTCAAGGATATGGGTGCGCAAAATATGAATGTAACTATAGCACAGATTCGTTGCGGCCTAATTTGCGGTGAAGGTCAATTATAACTTTCCAGCTCTGAAACCGTATTTTTTGTGTCCAATTTGTGTCAGTTGCTACTGGTTGTTTAGTTGTTATTGACCTGTTAGTGATTTGTAAATTACTTGGAGCTCTCATTTTAACACAAAAAACCGAATATAAACCCTTTTTAAATAGGGACTTACGAGCGGAAGGTGAGACTGGAAATCCGTGTGTCGGCGGTTCACCTTAAAGAAAAATTGCTTTTGTTGATTAATCGGCATGAACAGTTGGATATTTGAAGGAAGGATCTCTGGTATTGTCATTTGTTTCCCGTCAGATAAAGTGGGACAGGTTGGTTGTTTAAGTTAGAGGAGAGTTTCAAGTAGTTTCCTGCATGCAGGAAACTACTTGAAATCGGGCGGTTTTGGCTCCATAATCGGGTATCTTTGACCCGGAAGGAGCTTTAAAATGAGTAAATCTAATGATGTTGTAAAGCGAATCAAAAGAGCCACACGCAGAAAGTTTTCGGCTGACGAGAAGATTCGTATTGTGCTTGAAGGTCTGCGGGGTGAGATAGGCATCTCTGAATTGTGCAGGAAGGAGGCTATTGCAGCCAGCGTTTATTACAAACGGTCCAAGGAATTCCTTGAGGCCGGCAAAAACGGGTTGACTGTACGTCTTCATCAAAAATGAGCCATAATTTCTGTTTCATAGTCCGCAGATACTAACAAATCATCAGAAAAGCTGCAATAATGTTCGTCCGATTGCTTTTTAACTGTCTTTTTTAAAAGAGCTTATGAGAAATTAATATTTACACCCCACGGGGAACATTTTACAACTGGCGAAAGAAGCTTACGATTCATTATATATAGACTGAATCACTTTTTTTGTATAGATGAATTATATAACCAGTTTTCAGACAATAGCATTAGGTCCACAATATCTACTTGGCCATCAAAATTAAGGTCGACATTATCATACCAGTCCTCAGAGCTGTCATCGCTGAGCCAGTTAGCTGCCAAAACAGCAAAGTCAGCCAGGTCAACACCATCGCCGCACATAATGTCACCTTTGGTAAATTCCCACCAGAAATGCGGATACTCAACACCATCAACACACATCCGCCAAGTATCTTCATCGCCATCAGTCTTTTGGCTAACAAAATCCCAACCAACAAAACTACTTTTCAGTTTCATCTCATCATCTGATAAAACTGTGCCATAACCGTTATCAGGTGCAGTACCTGAAAGGAAATAACAATTTTTTATTTCACAGCGTAGTTCCACTTCTCCACAAATACCACCATAATAAGGCCCGGGCAGCATGATTTCAGCGACTGAATAACATCCTGTAATGCTGGCCCGATCATAAGCAATTCCGCATAGCCCACCAACATTACAACCACCTATAACCTGTCCCATAGAATAGCAATTTACAATACTGGCAAAATCACTATTTCCACCACAAAAACCACCAACACATGCAAAAGAAGCTAAAACTTCTGTGTTTGAATAACTGTTTTGTATGATAGTATTCCTATTACTATTGAGCCCACACAAACCACCAACATATATATCACCTTTAATTGTACCTGTCGCATAACAGTTTATTATTCTACTACTATTTTCATTAAGACCACATACACCACCTACACATACACCCCTATATATACCGCCATCTATATTACCGTTTGAACTACAGTTTGTAATATCAGAACGGAGATTATACCCGCAGATTCCACCAATGACCTCCACACCTTTATCTACTTCAATGTTACCAACAAAATGGCAATTAGTAATATTAGCATTACCATAATTATACCCACAAATACCTCCCATATAAGTGGAAAAATTATGATCTCCGTTAGTAATCAAACCTTTAGAACTACATCCATCGATCAAGGCTTCTGAATTTTCTCCACATATCCCACCTGTAGAATAAGATCCGCTAACCTGACATAACGAATGACAATTAATTATATTGCCCCTATTCTGACCACAAATACCTCCCGTAACTCTATAACCTAAAACCTGCCCCGAAGAAAAACAGTTGATAATGGTGCCATAATTCTTACCACATAAACCTCCAATATAACGACCACCTTCAGTAACATTTATATTCGTTAAATTAATATTTTTTATCCAACCACCATTGCCAATACAACCGAACAATCCTAAGTAATTATTACCTAAATCATTATCATCTACAACAAGCCCGGCAATTGTAAACCCAGCTCCATCAAATACACCGGTAAAGGGTATACCATCGAAAATATAATAGCCACTAACATCTACGACTTCCGGTGATATTACTGCCATCGCATAGGTTTTGTCGGACAGATCTATATCATTTAAAAGGATAAAAGAACTAGCTGGATAGCTATTTACATCCTCAAGATCGTTGGGAGTTGATATTTGATAGGGATCCGTAGCAATCCCCGAACCGCCTGTAAAACTGAAAACATCGGAGCACAGCAATACAGCTATAAACAAAGTAACTAAAAATATTTTCTGCATTATTTATTCCCAACATACACGTTAATAATATAACATTTATTTTTCAACTAAAACTTAGCCTTTCTTTTTCCAGCTATGTAATAAAATCCAAAACCTAAAAAACATACTGTTGCAGGTTCTGGGATAAGTTCTAATCCTCTAAAATCACCTGAAAGAGTAATTGGTTCTCCAATGATCGAACCATCAATTGGATCTAATTGTGCGAAAGCATCCTCGCCAACCACAAAAAGAGAACCATCTTCCGTAAAAACAATAGACTGACCAATTCCATCTACATACCCAATCAGAGTAGTCTTAAGTGTGTTTAAATCAATTATTATTAATTTACTTGGAGTAATACCATAAAGCACACCATCCGGCGAAAAAGCTAATCCTTGGCACACATTTACCGTTCCGATAAGTCTACCCAAGTTTCTGGCAAATCCCAATTGTGAATCATATGCATAAAAATAATAGCTTGAAGACACATATATTTGCCCATCAGGTGAGACTGCCATACCCCTAAAAGCAGAGTTTGACCATTGTGCAACCAACCCGCCCACCTCTCCTGTTTGAGGATTTATCGTGTGTATAGAGGAATCGGTAGTACCTGCATACATTGGACCATCAGGAGATTTTGCCAGCGACTGGAAGCGGTATCCAGTATTCGTGTAAGTGGGACCAACCTGCCCTACAGATGAATCAATATGGATAAATTCACCATCATAGCCGACCGCACAGAACACATAGCCTGCGAAGACAAAACTATTTAAAACCAGTA